>JAGLRN010000071.1 GCA_023136265.1 Thermoplasmata archaeon | reverse complement strand
AGCCGCCGAAAAAGACGAAGACTCCTGAACCGCCGAAGGAACCCGAGCCCCGCGCGAAGGAGACGTCTGGCATACTCCTGTTCAACGAATATGACCTCTCCGAAGTCGTGATTAGGGACACGGGCCTCGGGAGGTACATTAACCTCGACCCTGTCATCATCCCGCACACTGGTGGGAGACACGCGGACAAGCAGTTCGGGAGAGCGAAGACCAACATCATCGAGAGGCTGATCAACAACATGATGAGGACAGGGAGCTACACCGGGAAGAAGAACAAGTCATACGCCGTCGTGCGGAAGGCACTGAAGATAATCCAGGAACGAACGAAGACGAACCCGGTCCAGATCTTCGTTGAGGCTCTGGAGAATGCAGCACCCAGGGAAGAGATCACTAGACTGCGTTTCGGCGGGATAAATGTCCCGAGAGCGGTTGACATATCCCCTTCCAGGAGACTTGATGTGGCCCTCAGGAACATCTGCAGGGGCGCTGTCGCAGCGTCGCACAAGAACAGGAAGTCTGCGGAGCAGTGCCTCGCCGACGAGATCATGCTGGCCTCGAAGGGGGACATGAACTCGTTCGCGGTATCCAAGAGGGATGAGGCCGAGAGGGTCGCCGCTTCAGCGCGATAGGGATGGATCATGGGAAGAAAGGAAGATAACATCAGAAGGGCCCAGGCTCTTATGCACAAGGTCAAGTTCATACGCAACATCGGGACCGCCGCGCACATAGACCACGGCAAGACCACCCTCAGTGACAACCTGATCGCGGGGGCGGGGATGATGTCCGAGGAGCTCGCGGGCAAACAGCTACTTCTGGACTACGACGAGCAGGAGCAGGCCCGAGGGATTACGATAAACGCGGCGAACGCCTCCATGGTGCATGAATACGAGGAGAGCGAGTACCTCATCAACCTGATAGACACGCCGGGTCACGTCGACTTTGGCGGGGACGTCACCCGCGCAATGCGCGCGATCGATGGCGTGATAATCCTCGTCTGCGCCGTCGAGGGAGTGATGCCGCAGACGGAGACGGTCATAAGGCAGGCGATGAAGGAGAGGGTGAAGCCCATCCTCTTCATAAACAAGGTCGACCGACTGATCAACGAGCTCAGGGTCGATGCGGAGGAGATGCAGAACAGGTTCCTCAAGATCATTGCAGAGGTCAACGAGAGAATCAAGAAGCTCGCCCCAGAGGAGTTCAAGGAGAAATGGGTGGTGAAGGTGGAGGACGGCAGCGTGGCCTTCGGTTCCGCCTTCTACAACTGGGCGATCTCGGCCCCCTTCATGAAGAGAAGCGGGATAACGTTCAAGGACGCCTATGACTACTGCGCGAAGGAGGATCAGAAGACACTAGCGAAGCTCGCCCCCATACATCAGATCCTGCTGGACATGACGGTGAGGCACATGCCCGACCCCGTCGAGGCCCAGAAGACCAGAATACCACAGATCTGGCACGGGGACCTCGACTCGGACATCGGGAAGTCCATGTACAACTGCAGACGGGACGGCCCCGTGGCCTTCATGGTCACCAAGATAATCATGGACCCTCACGCAGGCGAGATATCCATCGGCCGCCTCTTCAGCGGGAGGATGAACAAGGGACAGGTCCTCCACATCATTGGAATGCCCAATCCGAACAGGGTGCAGACCGTCGCTCTCTCCGTCGGAGCGGACAGGATAACCGTAGACGCAATCGATGCTGGCAACATAGTCTGCGTCTCAGGGCTAAAGGACGCTGTAGCGGGTTCGACGGTCTCATCCATGGAGGACATGGAGGCGTTCGAAAGAATCGTCCATTATTCAGAGCCTGTCGTCACGGTCGCCATCGAAGCGAAGCACACAAAGGACCTGCCAAAGTTGGTGGAGGTCCTACGGATCATATCAAAGGCCGACCCATCGATCCAGGTCGACATCAACCAGGAGACGGGAGAGCACCTCCTGTCGGGAATGGGCGAGCTCCATCTGGAGATAACCGAGTACAGGATAGTCAACGATCATGGCGTGGACATAACGTCCTCAGAGCCCATTGTCGTTTACCGGGAATCCATAGAAGGAAAGGGAGGAGCCTTCGAGGGGAAGTCCCCGAACAAGCACAATCGCTTCTACCTGGAGGTCGAGCCCCTCGAGGAGGAGGTTCTGAAGGCCATTCTCGACGGGGAAATCCAATCTGGCGGGAAGATAAAGCACGCCAAGGAACTGGCGAGGCAGCTCCAAGACATGGGGTGGGGCAAGAAAGAGGCGAAGAACGTCTCATCCATCCACAACACCAACATGTTCGTCAACGCGACATCGGGGATTCAGTACCTGCACGAGACGATGGAGCTGTGCAAGGACGCTTTCGCGGAGGC
>JAGLRN010000070.1 GCA_023136265.1 Thermoplasmata archaeon | reverse complement strand
CATGGCAGTCCATCGCGTACGACAATACGACCAACAGCGCCATCCTGATCGGCGGGATGGATGATCATGGAGAACGTATCGGAGATGTTTGGAAGCTGGACCTCGATGGCCCCGGCTGGACAGAATCGGGTTCCGCGGGTGTGCCGTCAGACAGGTTCGGCTCTTCCATGGTATTCACGGAGGGTTCCCAAGCCTTCCTTTTCGGGGGCGACGACTTCCAGCCGAGCGAGTTGTGGAACATATCAGATTCCGACTGGGCACCAGTGAACATGGCGGGTCTTCCCATGGCGATAAAGAACTCACCAGAGACATCGCCTGCCATATACTTGGAGGAAGGGATCCAGGACGGGGCGTATCTGGTCTTCAATGGTGGAGGATATCTCAACCACGTCCATATAGAGGACGGCACGCCAGTGTGGAGCGGAGATGAGCAGGACTACATCCTCCCGGACGGAACGATATTGGTAGGGCAGAACTGGTCAACGGCTCCGATATTCTCGCAACTGGACGGAGATGTCCCTTCTCTGATATATCTCGGAACGGGCAACGGATTCCTGCACGCACTGTATCCCGAGGATGGGGGTGCGTACGAGGACTGGACGGAAGCGGAAGACGGCACGCTCAATGAAGAGAATGGCATGTACGGGATTCAGCTCAAGAAGGCAGGCGGGGAACGCGACACGGGCGCCTTGACCGTACCCGAACCGTGGGGAAGCTACATCTACGTGGCCTCCGACTCGCGCGTTGCCTACAAGGTTCAGAGGGACAGGATAGGGGATTCGCGAGCGGGCACGATCAAGGGCAGGCTTGTCACATACGGACCGGTCATGACCCGGCTCCAGTTTCTGCTTGGATCGCAAACGGTTCACTTCGTGGACACGACTGGCAGGCTCTACTGCGTCAGCCACGACATGAAGGTGAACTACAGGGTGTATGTCGGAACGAACGTCACGAGCGGCATCTCGATCTGGCAGGATGAACCAGGCTCAGGCCACCTGCATCGGTCAGTCTGGCTTGGCGGGGAGAACGGAACGATTTACAGCTATTCCTCGCGAGGACGTGGCCCATGAGCGCAACTTCAGGTCAGTGATCACCGCGACAGCCGAGCCAGATGTCCCTTCTCGCGTCCTGCTCCGCCGTGAACACGAGCGCCACGGGCAGCTCTCCTAGGTCGCTGGTGAACTTACCGCCATCTGCCGCGTGTCCAGACCAGGTATGCCGCCACGGCTGCGATGATGGCTAGCAGAACGACGAAGACAACAAGCACGGCAAGGATCGGAGAAGGCGGGGCTTCCCCCGTGCCATCCTCTCCCGGGTCTGCCGTCTGACGCACCGAGACGGAAATCTCATCCTCGTCCGTGTTCTGCCCAAGGTCCGTGACGACAAGGACCGCGAGGTACTTCCCGGGCGACGTGAAGTGGTACGTGAACGATCTAGTGGTCCACGTGCCCACGACATCGCCTTCCTCACTCTTGAGTTCCCAGACGAAGCTCTCAATCCCTGCGTTGTCGAATGACTCGTTCGCACTGAAGGTCACGTTCTCTCCCACCGTCGCGGTGACGTTCTCTCCTGCAACGGCCGTCGGCTGTATGTCGTCCACGAAGGGTTCGTAGCCATCGTGTTCCACGGGACTCATCAGCGGGTAGCGATCCGACGTGTCGTTGTCGATCACATAAGGCGTGTCCCCGATCCCATCACCGCCGGGGATGTCCTGGTCAGGACCATGGAAGTTGTCCTCTCCCGCGTGGTCGTACCAGTAGTTCCCGCCGCTCGGGTACCCGTTGTCCCACACGTTCTCACCGCCATCCGACGCGTAGCCGCTCCCGAAGAAGTTGTTGTGGTGCATTCGATTGTTCTTGGTCTCGCTCCATACCCAGATGTCCCAGCCGACGCTGCGTCCGTTCCCGATGAAGTCGTTGTACGCCACCGTGTTGTTGTGCGTGATGTTGGCAGAACAGATACCGCATTCGTTTCCCACGAAGGTGTTGTGCACGATCGTGTTGTTGTAGTTGCTGGACATATATATGCCGGAACCTGTGTTTTGGCTGAAGTTGTTCTTGGCTATGTAGTTCTTGTTGGCTAGATAGCCTGCGAATATCCCGACCTCACTGTTCGTGAAGATGTTATCGGTGATGTTGTTCCACGTTGTGCCTGGGACTACTCTGTCGCCGGGGCCCATCAACACAATGGCAGAGTATGTGTGTGAGATCGCGCAGAACCTGATTTCCGCGCGTCCGTCGTTGTATATCCTGATCCCGCCCCACTTCGTTATTGAGGGGATGTCTCTCTCAGAAGTCATCTTGATGAGGTTCGATTCCGTCCCAACAGCGGTGAGCTCACCATCGAGGACGCTGATGTCGTAGTAGGCCTCTGAGAGGATGGTGACTCCAGCTTCTATCGTAAGCGTGGCGCCGGAGACTATTTCCACATCCGCCTGCAGGACATATGGGCTTCCCTCCTGTGTCCAGATAGTATCCTGGCTTATCTCTCCGCCAACGGACGTGCCCGCCGCATTCGCGGGAAACAGGCCTATGGATCCCAAGATGATGGCTGCTATCAGGACACAGGGCGCACTACATATTCTCTCCTCCGCAAGATACAAGTTGAGTCCTCCATGGTATTACTTGCGTGACGGTTGGCTAAAAGCCTTTCGCTGATCGCCCTCACGCAAAGACTTCATCCTACAGTCCGCTGGCCGCCGTGAACACGAGCGCCCGCACCGCGGGAAGCGGTCTCCTTTGTCGCGTACTCTCTCTGTAATACATTGAAATACTAGTACTGCAATATATTACTACGGTGAAAACATGTCCAGCGCTATCTCCATCCGCCTGCCGGAAGACATCCTGCGAGAGGTCGATGCGCTCGCCGAGATGACGGACCGCTCGAGGACCTACATCATCAAGAAGGCCATCAGCGAGTACCTCCGAGAGTCCGGTGACTATCTCATCGCGCTGGAGAGGCTGACGGACAAGGACGACAGGATAATCTCGGGCCGGGAGCTGAGGGAACGCCTTGGCCTCTAGGGTCGAGTACAAGTCCTCCGTCGCCAAGGACCTGAGGAGGCTTGACAAGAAGGAGGCGAGGCGGGTCCTGAAGGAGCTGGAGGACGCCCTGCGAGCAGATCCTGACTGCGGTGAACCTCTCAAGGGCCGATTCAAGGGATTCCTGAAGCTCCGAATCGGCGATTATCGAGTGATCTATGCGAGGACCGAGGACGGCGTTCTGGTTCTGAGAATCGGGCACAGGAAGAGTGTGTCCAGGTGAGCATTCCACCGTGAACACCAGCGTGCCGCACCGCGGGTAGTGCCGTCATATAGGGATCGTCTTCGTTTGAATACAAAGGAACGTACAGATGAGATTTTATACTCCCCTCTCGCTAGGGACCTCTGTGGGAGGGGTCAAGTGTCGATGCCCTTGAAGACGATCTGCTTGTTCGTGTGCGCGCAGTTCTTGATCGGTATAGCCGGAGCTGCAACAGATTCACATTCCGAGATTGGTACAAGGGACGATCTAGTCCTCAGAGTCGGCGTCAACGACGACATGAAGACCAGGAACTACCTCCGCATACTGGACAAGTGGACCATGGCCACGCTTGATCCCGTGTACGACACTGTCGCGAAGTTCGAGAAGGAGACCGAAGAGCC
>JAGLRN010000007.1 GCA_023136265.1 Thermoplasmata archaeon | reverse complement strand
GCCTCCAGGCCGACGCTGAACCCCTCGATGAGGTTCGTTGCAGGACCCGTTTGAGAGGCCTCCGCAATCGCCTTCACGGGCCTGTGCTTGGACTCGGTGTAGTACTGAGTGATGAAAACATAGACAAGCGAGGTCACCATCCCGATCGTCCCGCAAAGGAAGAAGTAGAACCATGTCAGGTCGCTCACAACCCCAGCTCCCGCCGTGGGCTGCAGCATCGCCCAAGCCGCAAAGGCGAAGAACGCGGCGGCGAGAATGGTCGTCACCCAGTAACCGATGTTAAGCGTCCTCATCGGGTCCGAGTCCTCCTTGCCCTTCACCACGAGCACGCCAACGATCGTCGCGAAGAGACCGAACGCTCTTGCCACGAACGGGAACAGGACTCCGTTTATGCCGAAATAGGGGAACAGGGCGACTCCCAAAATCATCGCACCGATGTTCTCCACCGCTGTAGACTCGAAGAGGTCCGCGCCTCTGCCCGCGCAGTCGCCAACGTTGTCACCGACGAGGTCCGCGATGACCGCTGGATTCCGCGGGTCGTCCTCTGGAATGCCTGCCTCGACCTTCCCGACGAGATCGGCACCGACGTCGGCGGCCTTCGTGAATATCCCCCCGCCAAGCTGGGCGAAGAGCGCGACAAGGCTCGCACCGAAGCCGAAACCCACGATCGAAAGGACGAGCTGTCCCTGGGCTTCCGCGCTCGAGGGGGAGACACCCAAGATCCAGCTGTAGAGGTAGTAGAGCAGCGCGACGCCTAGGAGGCTCATGGCGACTATGGTAAGCCCGGAGACGGCGCCACCTCGCATGGCCGTGCGGACCGCTCCGGCGAGCGACGTCCTGGCATTGTTCGCGGTCCTCGAGTTCGTTCTTATGGCGATATGCATCCCGATGTACCCTGAGAGGGCGGAGAACAGTGCGCCGAGGCCGAAGGCTCCCGCCGTCATCAGGCCCGATCGAACGCTCTCCTCCACAGGCTTCCCCGCCAGTAGGTCGTTTCCCGTGATGGCGATGGCGAATATCGCGGCGAAAATCACCGCCAAAATGGCGATCGTCCTGTACTGCCTCTTCAGGAAGGCCTTCGCACCCTCCATGATGGCGTCCGCGATGCTCTTCATCTCGCTTGTTCCTCTGTCCTGCCTGAGCACGTCCCACGCAAGATAGCCCGCGAAAGCCAGTGCCGCCAACCCTGCAATCGGAATGACAAAAGTAAGGTCCATGCAAGCTCACCTTCAGTATTGCTCGTCCAGAATACTTGTTCCTATTTATTAATTGGTCTGCGATGGGAATGCTTCCCGATGACCTCTCATTCTCAATTCGAATATCCAGAGCAATACATTTATTATCGGAGGCCAGGTAGAAAGGAATGACGTTGGACATCCTTTCGTAGGTGTCTCCAGAGGAAGAGGCAGAGTCATCATGACGATACCCAGAGAGCCAGTATTCGAGGGAGAGAACCGATTCTGCCCGCTTTGCGAGTGTCTCGTACCGGTGGGTGCGCACGAATGCGGAAGATGCGGTATGAGCATACCTTCCGCGAAGAAGGTGATGAAGGAGGCGCCGATGAGCGGGAAGATCAACACGCGCGAGGGGCTGCCCACGATCAGGTTCACATACACCTACATGATCAAGAGCGACACGAAGGACATGCCCTTCGATCTCGTTCAGGATTCTGTCCGCGAGGGCGTGAGAGGCATCTGCATCACAAGGGTCTTCCCGGACATTGTTAGGAGAAGGTTCGGCGACACGGACATACCGGTCGTCTGGCTCTCATCGACCGCGAAGGAAGAATGCATCCGACCTCGCGACCTGGAGAAGCTGTCCCTCGTGATAGAGAAGTTCATCCTCATCGCACCCTCGGTCGTCTTGCTCGACGGGGTTGACTACCTGATAACCAACAACGGCTTCAAGTCCGTCCTGAGGCTAGTCCAGATACTCAGAGACTACGTCAGCGTGCACTACTCCGTACTCCTCATCACCGTCCCGCCAGCGGTCATAGACGAGCATGATATGGTGCTGCTTGAGAAGGAAATGGACGAGATCATCTAGACCACCTTTTTTCGAGGAGCTCGCTGCGCACTTATGTTCTGCCGTTGTCTCAAGGGCCATGCGAGTGTCTCAGAAGATCCCGTTGCCGAGGGTGATTCTCAGGAAGAAAGATTATTAGTCCAGAAAACGATTGCGGACTGCATGGCATCTCTCAAGCCGGAGAGGCCTTTCGACGATGCGGACAGATACATCGACCCCGTCTACGAGTCGCTCAAGCTCAAGGCGGAGGCCGCCGAGAAGGCCTTCGAGGCGACGAAGCACCACGCGAGCTGCATGTCCCTCCGAAACAAGGTGGCCGCATGGGAGTTCAAGAAGGCGAAGCTTGCGGAGGAGAAGGCCCGCGTTCTCGAGAGGAGCGAGTTCTATGCTGCTCAGGTGAACCATAGGAAGAGGAAACTGGACAACAGTGACGTCTTGGCGCAGCACGTGGCCGAAGAGATGAACAGGAAGCATGAGAAGGCCACCCAGTTGAAGAGGAAGTGTGCTGGCCTTGACGTGAAGGTCGACAGGCTCAGAGAGAAGATCAAGGATTGTGAGGAGCGGGCCACGCGCGAGGAGGAGCTCAAGGCCGAGGCGATGGAACAGTCCAAGCAGCTCGAGATCCAGGCCATGAACTATGCGAAGAGCTAGGCGCCGAACTTCTCCGCTCTTCCCGCGAGATTGAGAAGCAGATTCATCAGGTCGGACCCTCTGGGATGGCCCAGCCCTCCCCGGGCCACGGATACCTCATCGAACTGAGCGACTGAATCGATCCTGACACCAGGCCCGAAGATCAGCAGCGGGACCGGGTCTCCGCTGTGGTCGCCGACCTCGATCGGCGTGGAGTGGTCGGCCGTGACCGCGAGTATGGTCTCATCGTCGAGCTGACGCTTCACGACCCCGAGCATCTCGTCCAGTCTCTCTATGACTTTCACTTTCTCATCTGCGAGCCCGTCGTGACCGCAGATGTCCGGGGCCTTGACGTTCATGTACACGAAATCCTTCGATTCCAGGGCCTTCATCGCGGCGTCCGCCTTGGCGATCATGTCCGTGTCGAGTCCGCCCGTGGCGCCTTCGACCTCGAGCATCTCCATCCCCAGGGACATGCATATCCCCCTGACCAGGGTCACGCCACTAATCGCAGCCGCTTTCAGGCCATACCTCTCTTTGAAGGAGCGCAGCGGGACCCAGATGCCCCCGCCTCTGGGGAGCATGATGTTGGCGGGAAGCTTGCCTTCCTTCTCCCGCGCTGCGTTGATCGGGTGGCCCGCCAGCTTG
>JAGLRN010000069.1 GCA_023136265.1 Thermoplasmata archaeon | reverse complement strand
ACAACCTGAAGGTTAAAATACTGCCCTTTTGATGAATAGGCGTGCAATCGCTCGAGGCGGATGTCCTAGGTCTCGTGTCCTCGCCCACAAGGATGCAGATTCTCGATCTCCTTCGCAAGGGTGTGGACCATCCCGACGATCTGGCCAGGCGGCTCGAGCTGCGGCGGCAGTCCGTGGACAAGCACCTGCTCGCCCTGCATAAGATGGGAATCGTCGAGCGCTCCGCTGTTTTCCTCACGGACCGGAGGCCCAGGATCGTGTACTCCGTCAGCGGTCCCGCCACCCTCCTTCTCGGGCGGATAGAGGAGTCGCTCAGGCTGTACGCGATGACCAAGGCGAACGAGTACCGCGAGTCTCTTCTTGTCTTGGACGACGATCTCTCCGCCGGGCGGTTGGACGAGCAGGTCTACGAGCAGCGCCGGGAGTCGCTGGAGAAGGAATACGCTGGTTTCCTCGCCTGGGAGAAGGAGCGGCAGAAGCGCTAGGTGGCCGCCACGAAGACATATTTAATATGCGACTAGCCATTCCCTGCTGTCGTTGTCGAATCGGTGGGAGGTAAGATGAACGAGATAAAGAGGGCGCTGATTAGCGTCTCCAATAAAACGAGCATCGTAGAGTTCGCGAAGGGCCTGCAGGAGGCGGGGGTGGAGATACTCTCGACGGGCGGGACCGCGAGGGTGCTCGAGGAGAATGGAATCAAGGTAACGAAGGTATCGGACTTCACGGGCTATCCCGAGATGCTCGACGGGCGGGTGAAGACGCTGCATCCGAGGGTGCACGGTGCCATACTCGCGCGGCGGGACGACCCCAAGCACATGCAGCAGCTCCAGGAGGCGAGCATTCCGACGATCGACATGGTCGTCGTCAACCTGTACCCGTTCGAGGAGACGATTGCCAAGCCGGACTCGACGTTCGAGGACGCGATCGAGAACATTGACATCGGCGGGCCGTCCATGTTACGGTCTGCGGCGAAGAACCATAAGGACGTGGCCGTGATAGTGAATCCAGATGACTATACTACGGTCATAGAGGAGATGCGCACTAGCGGGGACCTGAGCCCGGACACGCGCTGGAAGCTGGCGCTGGAGGCCTTCGAGCACACGTCCAGGTACGACACCGTGATCTCCGGCTACCTGCGCTCACGGAAGGAGGACATCCTGTTCCCGGACACGCTTGGCCTCCAGTACGAGAAGGTGCAGGAGCTGCGGTACGGGGAGAATCCCAACCAGAAGGCAGCGTTCTACCGCGATCCGTCGTCAACGGCGGTCTGCGTCGCGAGTTCCGAGAAGCTGCACGGGAAGGAACTATCCTACAACAACATACTGGACGCGGACGCAGCCTTGGACATCCTGAAGGAGTTCGAACGGCCCACCTGCTCTGTCATCAAGCACACGAACCCTTGCGGCGTGGCTGTCTCGGACGACATCTACGACGCGTTCATGAAGGCGTATGCCTGTGACCCGAAGTCCGCCTTTGGCGGGATAATCGGTGTGAACAGGACGATGACTCCGGAGATAGCGAGCGAGATATCCAAGTACTTCGTGGAGCTTGTCGTGGCACCCGAGTACGATGAGGAGGCCTTCGCGATTCTGAGCAAGAAGAAGAACGTCCGGATCATGGCGACGCACGCTCCCATCGTCAAAGAGGACCCGGTCGAGATGAAGTATGTGAAGGTGAAGGGCGGTTTGCTGTCACAGACGGGCGCCTTCGCAGAACTGGACCCGAAGGACGCGAAGGTGGTCACGAAGAGGGAGCCCACCGAGATCGAGATGAACGGGCTGCTGTTCGCGTGGAAGGTCATCAGGCACATCAAGTCGAATTCGATACTGCTCGTGCAGGGAGAGGAGACCGTCGGCGTAGGCGCGGGGCAGATGAGCCGTGTGGATGCGTCCATGCTCGCGGGCCACAAGGCGGGCGAGCGGGCGGCGGGAAGCCAGCTGGCGTCGGATGCGTTCTTCCCGTTCCGGGACGGCGTGGACGAGGCCGCCAAGGTCGGTGCGAGGGCGATAATCCAGCCCGGCGGGTCCATACGCGACCAGGAGGTCATCGACGCCGCCAACGAGCACGACATGGCGATGGTCTTCTCGGGCATGAGGATGTTCAAGCACTAGGACGATGACTGAATACGACGAGGCCCTCCGCTGGCTGTTCAAGCTGCAGAGGTTCGGCGTCAAGCTCGGTCTGGACAACATGCGCGAGCTTCTTGGACACTTGGGCGACCCGCACGAGAAGTCCAGGTCGGTTCATGTTGCAGGCACGAACGGCAAGGGCTCCGTCTGCACGTTTCTGTCCTCTGCGCTAAAGGAAGCGGGCTACAAGGTCGGGATGTACACCTCCCCGCATGTTCTCAGGTACAACGAGCGGATGCAGATCAATGGTGAGGAGATCACAGACGAGCGGATGATGGAGTACATCAACAGGATCAGACCGATAGCCGAGCGGATGGGCGAGGAATCAGCGGTGAACCATCCCACCTTCTTCGAGTTCACCACTGCCATTGGCTTCTCATACTTCGCGGACGAGGATGTGGACATAGCCGTCGTCGAGGTCGGCATGGGCGGGCGGCTGGACGCGACGAACCTCATCGTTCCCGAGGTCGCGGTGATAACACACCTTGCACTGGAGCATACGGAACACCTTGGGAAGACGCTCGAGCGGATAGCGAAGGAGAAGGCGGGGATAATCAAGCCTGGCGTGCCCGTGATTTCAGCTGAGGAGAATCCTGTCATCGGAAGAACGTGCGAGGAGCGCGGATGCGAGCTCACAATCGTGGAGGAGCAGTATCCTTACGAGAGAGTATCGTTCGACACTTCCGGTCAGCGGATGTGGATTGGCGATTCTGCACAGGAGTTCGAGATTTGCCTGCTCGGGGCCTATCAGTTGCAGAACGCCGCTACAGCCTACGCCGTGATCGATTCTCTGAGGAAAGGGGAGTATGAGGTTCCCGATGAGGCGGTCAGGCGGGGATTTGCGAGGGCGAAATGGCCCGCTAGGCTCGAGGTCGTTCGCCAGAAGCCGACGGTGATAATCGACTCGAGCCACAATCCCGACGGCATGAGGAATCTGAAGGATGCGCTCCTAGAGACCACGAAGAACGATCGTATCACGTTCGTGGTTGGAGTGATGTCGGATAAGGACGTCTCTACAATGCTGGAGGCAATCGCTCCAGTGGCGGGGAGGATCATCTGTAGTAAGCCGGGCTATTGGCGGGCGATGGAGCCAGAGGATATCGGGCGGGAAGCAAGGAGATTCGTGGATGACGTGGAGGTCGTCCCCAGCGTTCCCGAGGCAATTGAGCGGGCGGTCTCGCTCTCCGATGATGACGATGTGGTCTGCATTACGGGCTCCATATTCATGGCCGGAGATGCGACTCACCATCTCAAGGGCTCTCCACAAGAAGTGTTTTAAGTCGGGAAGCGGCTTCCCGGATGGAATTCGAGGGGGCAAACATGAGGAATTGGAGCTTCGTTGTTGCATTCATCCTGTTTCTTGGACTTCTATTCCCTACTCTCATGATTCTGCCCGTCAACGTGAGTGGTAGTACACTGTACGTAGGCGGGGCGGGTCCTGGGAACTACACATCGATACAGGGCGCGATAGACGACGCGAGTCCTGGGGATACGGTGAATGTGTTCAGTGGGGTGTATTATGAGAACGTCATAGTGAACAAGACAATATCTCTGGTCGGAGAGGGCAGGGACACCACGATTATCGATGGTAACGGTTCGGGAAACATGGTCCACGTTTCCGCTGATTGGGTGAACATCTCGGGCTTCACAGTGCGAAACGGCGGGCAAAGTCTTGGGTTGCCTCCACACTCCATGGGAGTATGGCTCCATTATGCTCAGAACTGCAGTGTCACAGATAGCAGCATCTCAAACAACGAGTTCGGTCTCCTCTTGTCCTCCGCTAATGGCACCACAATCACCGGCAATGTCATCTCGTCGAATCACTTGGATGGCATAACCATAGTATCCTCCAACCATAACACCGTCGTCAACAATACCGTCATGAGCAACTGGGAGTTCGGCATCGCCCTCTATTATTCTGCCAATAACACACTTGCCGATAACAATGTCTCGAACAACCACGATGCAGTCGGACTCTTGTATGCCTCAGGGAACACAATCAAGGAGAATACGTTCTCAGACCATTTGCAGGGTGTATCTCTGACGCACTCCGAGAACAACAGCGTCTACCACAACAACTTCGTCAACAACTCCCAGCCCGCATACGACGACACCGGGGCCAACGAGTGGGATGACGGCTATCCTAGTGGCGGGAACCACTGGTCCGACTACGCAGGAGTGGACGACTGCAGCGGACTGAACCAGAGCGACTGCCCGGATCCGGACGGCATCGGGGACACCGGGTACTCCATCGAACCTGACAGCAAAGACAACTATCCGCTGATGGAGCCTCTCCCAGTCGGAGGCCACCCTCCTGGAAATCAGCGTCCTGTCTGCGAGATTACACATCCTGAGGAACATGCCAGAATGCACGAGACCTACTCAATCACGGGAAGTGCCCATGATGAGGACGGAACTGTCGTAGCTGTGGACATCAGCATCGACGGCGGTCCCTGGATTCCGGTCAACGAAACAACATCTTGGAGCTATGAGTGGGACACGACGGAGGTTGACAACGGGGAATATACGATTCACGCTCGATGCCTTGACGACGATGGCGCCTACGACATAGCGAGCGTCGTCGTAGATGTTCACAATCCCACTGAAGAAGAGATGATGTATGGGGAGATATTCTTCTGGACGGCCGTTGTACTGGTGGTTGTCATAGCCATCACAGGTCTTCTTCTTGAAGTGAAAAGAAGGAAGAAAGAGGAATCCTAGCAAGGTCTCATCTTGAACTGACAAGCGCGTCCAGCTCAGTCCTCGTTGGCATGCCCGCTCGCGCGCCCATCTTCGCGACGCAAAGAGCCGCCACCGCATTGCCCAGCTTCCCGCAAATCACAGGGCTACGGTTCTCCAATACGCCCGCCAAGAACCCCGCCGCGAAGGCGTCCCCAGCACCAGTTGTGTCCACAACTTGAGCGGGAAATCCCGACACGGTCCAGCTTCCCTCCTTGTTCGCTATGAAGCAACCTTCGCTGCCAAGCGTCACCGCCACGAGGTTGCAGCCCTTCGCCATGAGCTTGCGCGCGCCGTCCTCGTAGCCCGCCCCGCTGATCTTCTCGACCTCTCTCCTGTTCATGATGAGGATGTTCGCCCGCTCGAGGAACGGCTCGAAGTCGTCCCGCTCAGCATAGATCGCTCCAGGAGCCACGCTCACTAGCTGGTCCTCAGGCAACCGCCCGAGCAACTTCCTCTGCAGCTGGAACTGCTCCTCCCCGCAGAAGGAGGTCATGTGGAGAACCTGCGAGGAGCCCATGAATTCGATGTCCATGTCCTTCTCAGTCAGCATGTCGTTCGCCCCAGGATCGATGTACAGCGCCCGCTCGCCCTTCGGGTCGATGAACGAGTACGCCGCCCCGGTCGGTTTCTCCTTCCGCATGACGATGCGCGACGTGTCCACGCCTATCTTGTCGAACGCGATGAGCATCTCCCTGCCCTCGGTGTCGTCGCCCAGCGCGCCGACGAACCCGGTCCTGAAGCCCAGCTTCGCAAGACCGTATATCGTGTTCGCCGCCGAGCCCCCAGGCACGGAGGTCTGCTCCAGCACGACGTACTCCTCGTTCCCGCTCGCGATCCGCGGGACCTTGAGCAGCCTGTCCCAGTTCAGGGCTCCGAAGCCGATTGCGTCCATAATCACCCCAGCTTGGCCGCTTGACCGCGGATGGCAGCCCTCATGGCCATGTGCGCCTTGAGAACGTCATCGTAGCTCTCGCGTCCCTCGAGCACGTGGTAATACGGATCCTTGTCCTCTTCCTCGCGGGCAGCGACCGCCTGCATGACCGCTTGCTTGCCTTCCTCCTCCCACGTCTCCATGATGAACTGCAGGTTGCGCATGTCCGTGGTCGCCAGCCCGACGCTTCCGTACGGGACGGCGTACTTGTTGCCGTTGAAGACGACCGCCAGCCCGCCCTTGTCGCGGACGAACTGAAGCATCTTCATGTCTGTTATGCTGTCCCCGACGACGATGGACTCGCTCACGTCCGTTCCCGTCTGCTCCGCGATCTTGAGAAGCGCGTCTATCTTGCGGGCACCGCCACAGACGCTCATCTTGTCTATGACCTTGCCCACGGGGCGCTCCGCGAGGTCCTGCCAAAAGAACCTGTCCAGTCGCGACTTGACGGCGTCGTCGTTCTCCGGCGGGTAGAGGTCCAGTATGTCCCTCTCCGCCTGCTTGATGATGTCCACGTCCTCGTCCCCGAACTCGAGCAGGTAGCTGTTGAGCGGGAACCTCGTGGACGCGATGTTGGTCACGGGTATTCCCAGCCGCGAGCCTATGTTGTGCGCGTGCTGCTCGTAGCTCGTCGAGATTATGTACACCAGCCAGTCCTTGTTGACCAGCTTCTGCACTATCTCCTTGGCGCCTGGCACGAGCATCGCCTTGCTCGAGACCTTCGATATGACGTCCTCGTTCACCTTGTGGGAGACCAGGAACGGCGCGATCAGCGAGAGCGTGTCGCCCGCCTCGTAATCCTCCCTGCCCTCCAGCGCGAGAAGGTCGTCGTAGCGGGAGATGACCTCGAACATCTCCTTTCCGCGGTCGATTGAGGCCATCACCTCATAGGCGTTGTCCTGCGGTGAAAGCGGGCCCTCCAGATCGAAGTAAACCAGCTTAGTCACGTGTCCGGAAACGTGCTGGTGGGTAAAAAGCCTACCGCTTTGGCGGGGCTATGCGTGCGCATCCTGTCTCGGGGCGCTACCCGCTCAATACCCGATAGGGCCTACGTGTCGATATTCCATGTCATCGGCGTGGGCAGCTCTATCCAGTATGACTCACCTGCCCTCAGAACGTAGGCATCTGGAAGGACCTGCAAGAAGTACGGGGGAGAAGACGGATCGAAGCCCTCCACCCTGATCGCGCCAAGCTCGGCCTTGAGGTCGCCGATTGTGTACGATGCGTTGAATGACGGATAGCCCACCAGGTTCCACCCCTGCTCCAGATCGACCGAGTGGTAAGGTTGGATCAGACCGATAACCGTCAGGTTCCCCTCGGAGAGAGCATTGACCCATATGCCGTCGAGCGGGTGGATTCCCTGCAGGTCGTTGATGTATTTGGCCTTGTGGTAGGACTTCCACGGGTCGCCAGCATCGCTCGCATCGTACAGCCTGACCTCGTTGAATCCAACGGTCGCCAGGACCCCCGGAACGCTGTCGTCCTCCGTATACACAGGAACCGAGAGCAGGTTCGCACCGGGGTACATGTACTGGACCACTTTGCCCACCGTCTCCGGGCTTCTCATCACCGAGAGGTTGTCGTGACACACAATATAGTAGAAGTAGTCCGTCAGATCCCCGATTCCCAGTCCGGGATCGGTCCAGTTGTAGTAAAGGCGACCATCCGCCGCAACCGTGTCCACCACCGAGTACGGTCCGTGGTAGTCAAGCGCCCTGTGCACGGTGTACGCGAGGATATCATCCTCGCCCTGTCCGTCGTCAGTGCTCCTCTCCCAAGTCAGCGTGATATCCTCCTGTGAGACACCAGTGAATGCCCCTCTTGTGATGTGGGGTGCCCCTGGACGCAGGTCCTCTATCAGCCTGATGGTGACGTTCACGAGCTTCTTCGTCTCCAGCGAATCCCTGTTCGAGAGCACGAAGTACCAGTTCCCGCTCAAGGGGAGGCCGAGGAACACGCTGCCGGAAGAGACATTCAACGAGAGATTGGTGGAATCGAATGCCTCCCCTCTGACATATTTCTGGAAGTTCTGCTCGTCCGCGATGAATGTATCCAGTGTGATGTTGTCCCAGAAGTACTCGGGATGGGCGACCCTGTCACCATTGACCTGGTCATCGGCGTGGGACGTCGCATCCGCGAGCGGGTGCTGGATACCGAACTGCACATCAAAGTCCACATCCAGCCAATACCCCTCCCCCTGCGGCGGCGCAACCACGTTCGCCTCCAGCCAAGGCCGGGGCACGGTGTCGCTCACCTGATACTGATAGCTGTACAGAGGGAGATTTGGCGGGTCGATGCATATCTTGAACCTGTTGGCGTAGCCCTGGTTCAGCGAGCCGCCCCCGAACTTGCTGCTGACGTCTATCTGGATGCCGTCATCGAAGGTGTCGTTCTGGCGGGCCTCGCTGGTGGTGAAGAACGCCACGCCATCCGGGCCCGTGTATGTGGAGAAGTCGCCAATGTTAGTATAGGGTGGGCCGAAGCTCCACCCTGCAATCGAAACCTTGGCTCCATCAATAGGATTGCCTGCCGAATCAACAACCTTGACGCTGACGTTACCCCTGTCCTGGAATCCATCGCCGTTGTGATCCTCCTCGTGATGGTACGTGTTGATGTGGTTCGTCACCCTAGTGTCTCCTTTCCAACCATATATCGCAGTCCAGTCCCTGTTCCATCCAGGCGTGTAGTGCTTGAAGTCGTTGTTCCCGATGATCGATGCGGAGTTGCTCCAGTAGTTGTCATGGTGATGCCAACCGTTATGCCAGAACTCGTTCCAGCAGTGATCCTCCGCCATGCTCATCACCCCATATGCTGGGATAAGGGCCGCCCTGAAGGCCGCCGCGGTCAGATCGGATAGCTCTCCGCAGTTGCCGTTGTGCTCGTGAGCTATCCTGACGGGCTGCCTCGGCCTGTTCCCGTCGTTGTGCTCGGCAACGTTCAGAGCAAGCGTGAGGCTGACCCAGTGGCTGACCTTCTCGACCGCGTGGTCGCTGTAGTTCCAAGGCCTCGAGTTGTTGTGACCGTCGTTGCCGTAGCCGGCCGGCGAGATGTGATTGGTCACGTTCCACGCGGTCGTCACTCCCGCCAGTTTCTCTTTCAGCAAAGGAGGGCCTTCGTCCTTCGGGTACTTGACGCTCCCAGGATCCGCAGGCCAGACAGTATCGTTCTCGTTGAAGAGATACCACCGCCAGAATTTCCCCGCGGGAGGAGCGGCAGCGCCTCCGTGGAGATTGGTCACCACGTTCGGGTTGATGAACGTCGGCAACTCGTAGGAGACCCTCGGATGGGCGAGGTTCCAGTAGTAGACATCCCTGGGAACGATGTACGCCACTCTAGTTCCGCTCTCATTGACCCAGTATCTCAATGTGGAGTAGCGGTCCCCGGTGGCAGCGTCAACGAGGTCGAGGATGTCCGCGTAGTCGATGAACATGTCGTTGTAGTAGAGGGCCTCCGTGTTGTTCCTGTACGCGTCGGGATAAGTAGAGCTGTGCATCAGTGATGCCGTTGCGGTGTTGGCGATCGAGAAGGCAAGCTCATCGACCATGTGGTCCGGGACGGAGTTTATCAGGTTGGCGTAGTCTATCATTCTGGCGGGAATCGTCCTTTCCTTGAGAAGGACATCCGAGTCATCGATGTAGTAGTAGTCGCGATTGGACCATTGGTAGAACGTCGTGGGAACGTTGTCCCAAACGAGGAACAACGGATTCGACGCGGTCCCCACATTTGGCAGGTAGTGGACCTTCCCGTCCTCGTCCCCTATCACAATCTCTGGAAGCATGTCAAGGTCCACGTCCGCGAACGTGGGCACGCTGTTGTCCCCGATGTCGAGGTTCTCGAACACGGTCGGGTCGTTGGGCGCCCAGTTGGGGCTCGTGGGGTCCCAGATGTTCTCGTGGAAGCTCAGCTCTCCGGCCAGGTTGCCTGACACCATGTCCAGGTCCCCGTCAGCGTCCACGTCAGCAAGTGCGGGGCTCGCGTAGTCACCCACGTCAAGAGCGAGATTCACGATCGTCGCGAAGGCCGAAGTGGTCACGGTTGCGGGGTTGCCGTCAGAGATGTATTGCGGGTTAGACGCGAGGTTCTCTGAGAGGTACAGCTTCCCTTCCTGATCGCCGATGACGAGGTCGGGGTCCCCGTCCGCATCCACGTCCCCCACATCAATCGAGCTGTACTGGAGAGGTATGCTCGTCGACTGGATGCTACTCCAGGAAGGCGCCTGCGGGGTGCCGAGGTTCGTAAGGAACCAGACGCCGTTGCTGACGCCGATGAGGATGTCAAGGTCGTTGTCGCCGTCCAGGTCCGTAACTGCCGGGTCCGCCCTTGTCAGGGCAAGGGCTCCAAACATCGAGTCGTTTGAGACAAGAACGCCTCCGACATAGACGTCATAGGCCTCGTAGTAATGCAGTCCTTCTTCGACATTCTCGAAGTACTTGAGCCCGTCGTTCTCCGTCCCGACGACGAGGTCCAGATCGCCATCGGCATCGAGGTCCGCGAAGGCGGGCGCCGCGAAGCCTTGTACCTGTATGGGCTCATCCGCCATTTGCTCGAACTTGCGGGTGAGGTTGTCCTTGATCCAGTTCGGGCTTCTGTCGATCGCGTCCAAGGCGCTCTGCGGGAACCCAAACGTGGGGCTGGCTATCGGGATCTCCGTCAGGGTCTGACTCGCGCTGTCGTAGACGACGTAGTACTCCCTTCCAGCAGGTACTGTTATCTGCGCGGAGATCTCTTGAATGACATCAAAGGGAAGTGTATCTCCGACCTGGTCCGAACGAACACTTGTGGTTACGTCGGTCCCCAGCAATTCATCCCTCTCGGTCACGGTTGAAATCGTCCCACAGAGAGAGACAACAAGTACGGTTACAATCATCACAACAATGCCCACATCGGACAAACATCGACTATGCTCCATCTTCGACCCCCCAGCGCAGGTGAAAGACCCCGCCAGATGCTGAATGCCACAAATTGTCGCGGACATTTATAGTTATGGACGGGACCCTTTGGCTGGGTGGATGGGCAGACCACAGGACGTCCGAGGTGGGCAGAGCGGGGAAGCGGCACCCGCAGAAACCACCATAAACGAATGGATTATCTACCGCTTGAGACGTTGGGGAGCAAGGTGGAAAACCGATGGCTAAGATAACCGAGGAAGAGTTCATGGAGCGGGCTAGGGTCGACAGGGTTACGTTCTACAAGCACAAGGAGGGCGGGAAGGTCGATGACCTGGATTTCATTACGCACGAGAACGTGTACCTCTTCTCTTCGCACGAGACGATGGCGGTGTTCGAGGATGACAAGGTGACAGTGTACCCCTCCGCGAGGCTGTACGAGTACGTGATCTCCGGACCGACCACCAGTTTCGTCAAGGACAGGTACCTTCTCAGCGCCGCCGTGGAAGAGAAGCAGGTGACGGACTCGAAGACGATGCTGAAGGACATGTTCTGATCGGCGAAGGGGCAGTGAGACGCTAGACGGATGGGACAAACCAGTCCGCGTTCGCTGGAAGCTGGATCCAGTACCCCTCTCCCTGTCTCATGACATGGCTGCCCGGAAGCTCCGCCAAATGGTACGGCGGTGCATCCGCGTATCCCTCCACACTCATCGCGCCCGTGTCCGCCATCAGGTCTGAGACAGTGTAGCCATCAGCAAGAGACGGAAAGCCCACCATGTTCCAACCCTTGCGCAGGAGGATCGACGTGACGTTCGGGAGTGGGCCGATGATATCGAGATTGGCGGGTGCCGTTATGTTTATCCAGAAGCCCGTTCGTGAGTCGATTGACAACAGGTCCCGATAGGGCTTGAAGGTGTGATAGGTCTTCCATCTGTCGCCCGGGTCCGATGCATCGTAGTAGCGCAGGGCGTTGTACTTGCCGTCTATCGAGGAGAGGACGTTCTCGACCGAGTCGTCGGTCAGCGGGATCGGGACCGAGATGAAGTGCCATCCCAGGTCCGCCACCGTGAAGTTCATCGCGAAGCGCCACTTCGTTCCCCTGAGCGGGAGCTCGTTGTGACTCGTGACGTTGATGACATTCGTCGCGCTCGCGTTCGCTGTGAAATAGGGTCCGTACGCGGCCGTGGAGTTCCACGTGAAGCTCTGTGCACCAGAGATGTCATACGTGGCATTACCAATTGAGAGGGAAGCATTCACAATGTTGTCATCCGCGAAGACGAAGTCGAAGACGGTCATCGTGTCGCCCACCTCGCTGTCGCGGGCGGGCTCGACGAAGAGTATGGCGGGGAAAGGATGCGCCGCCCCCCTCAAATCCTCATACAGGTACTGCGGCTCGTCAACTCCCGTGCCGAACGAGGACGTACGGTTATGCCATAGCAGCGACGTGCGCTCCCACGAGATCCCCAGATTCGTGTAGTCTCCATAGCTGTAGTCGCTCCACAGCCGCGTTTGAACGGAGGCCCGCCCACCGTTGTCGCCGTCGATGAAGTTGAACGAAGAGTGGTTGTCTATTCTGACGTAGTCCTGCCCGTTCCCCAAGGAGGTCGTCGTGTTGGAGTGCCTGATGATGTATGTTACATCGCCCGCGCCGGACCCGTCCCTCGTGACGTTGTGGAAGATCTCCTCCTTCTCGTCCAAGTGGACTGTCACGGTCGAGGAAGTGATCGTCCGCGAGACGGTCGCGATGGAGTGCGCGGTAACGTCAGGGAAGCTGCCGTTGAGCCATGCCTTGTAAGCGACCTCGACGGTCTCCACCCCGTTGGCCACTGGTCTATGGGCTGTCGAGCTCGATTCGAGGTACTGCACGGAGCTCGTGGCGCTCCTGTAGAACGAGGAGGCGTCCAGGATGTAGGCCGTCAGGCGGGGATTCCTCCAGATGAAGAACGAGAGGCTGATCTTCCAGTAGTTCCCCCCGTTCCCGACGCTGAACGTGATGGGCTGGGTTCCATTGAGCAGTGACACGTAGGGCGAGATGTCGATCTCGAACTGCGGTCTCAGACCCGTCCCGGGCGGGGGAGTGCCGTTCCATTCGTAGAGCGTCCAGCAGTTTGGCGGGTTCAGGCAGGCACCCGAGTTCAAGAACGGATAGCCCGTGATGTCGAAGACCCTCGTCCCGTTCACGTCGAGCGTGAAGTCCCTCACCGTGGGCGGCACGTTCGCGAACCAGAACTCCTCGGCGGAGCCCCCCCTCTCGATGAGGACAGCCTTGGCGGACGTTATGCCTGGCGGGAACGTAACGTTGACGCTCGTCGTGTTCGACGCGCTCAAGTGCCGATGGAATATGGCAGGCACGATCTCTGGCAGGACGAACGGAGGCGTTCCTGGATAGAAGGCGAAGCTGAGGCTGCAGTTCCAGCCACCGTCGAAGTTGGGCATTCCAGACCAGTAGACCGATGCCGATTCGTTGAACAGGTTCGCGTATATCGTAACGTCCTTCGTGAACGTCTGGACGGGATTGATGAGGACCGTGCCGTTCTCCTTGGTCGTCATCTCCAGGAGGATGACAGAGTTGACCCCAACGATGTTGGCTCTGTCCCACGGGTCGCCGTGGTTGATTAGCGTCAACGTGAGCTCAATCTTTTCCCACGAGCCCTGCGGGAACGAGACGTTGTGGAACCACGCGGTCCAGTTCCACGAGGGGTTCGTGAAGTTGACGTATTGGGCGTTGTTGACGTCGTTGATGGGGCCATCCCAATTCGGACGGGGATCCCTTGAGGACGAGGACAGCTGTGGAGACTGCGAAGCCAGGATGAGTATGAGGAGAATCAAAGCGGACATAACCGCACTCCTTCTGGCACAAGAATCGGCCCCTGCACTTCCTCCTCCAGACAAGCGACCCTCTCCCTCGTTTCTCATCTGATTGGTAATATATAAGGATTCATTGAGCATTCACATACTTCATCTTGGAAAAGCTAGCCTCCAAACATCGAGTTCATGTGAGCCGAAAGTAATAATACCAGCTGTAGTGTTGAACCTATCTGGAGTGGAGGATTTGGCAATCCTGAGAAGAGTGTGGGCGGGCGTTCTAGCGTTGTGCTTCTTCACATCGACGCTGATTGTCTCCCCAGTGAGTGGCAGCCCCGCAGACTTCCAGCTGAGCGGGGGACCCGTGACGATATTCACAAATGACCTCAGCGGATCCATCGCCGTCGGTGTATGGAGCAACGAATCCTTCATCGACATGACTGTGGAGACGTACTTCCTCAACGAGACGTACTATCCCGATGAGGAAATCTATAATGACCCCTACCCCGGAGGGACCTTCGTAGACTATCTAGCAAACGTGACCTACAATAGGACGGTGACGATTTCGTCATCACCGGAGCTGAGGGTCTCAACAGTCGGCGGCGCTGGTGTGGCCGACATAGATCTTGGCTTGTTCCTGGATGGAAAGGATGGGAATCCCTTGGACGGCATAGCCCAGGCCGGTGAATTCATAGAATATTCTGCCACGGCATCAAGCTCGGAGTCAATCGAACTCATTGAGCCCGAGAATGGGACCTACATCATCAAAGTCGCTGGCTTTGAGGTTTCTGGAAATCCTGGCTACTTCGATTTAACGGTCGCGGTGGCAGAGAGCGGAACCGGTTGGCTCAGAGCCACCAACATCCCGACCGGAACAGTTCCGTCCTTCCAGGTTGCCAGTTTCGACCTCGAGTGGGATTTTTCAGGCGCAACAATGGACAACTGGTATTATGCTGGTCTCTATCTGGGGTATGCGTCCAGTCCGCACGTGACCTATGTTCGAGTGTCGCTCAAACTCGATAGGTCGGCGCCAGAGATCGATGAGGTGTCCCCAGAATCCCCACCGCCTGTAGAGGACCTCAGGCCGCTCATATACGCCTTCTTCAGCGACTCGGACGGGGAACTCTCCCGCGATACTGTCAAGCTCTTTCTCGACGGCGTGAACGTCACCTACATGACCGAAGTGCATCTGCATTTCAGCCAGGACCCTGATGGCGAGTATGGATACTATTCGGGACGTGTAATTTTCACACCTCTTTATGACATCCCATTCGGGCTTCATCAGGTCACTCTGGAGGTCGGAGACTACGCTGGCAACATAGCCCAGAGACAGTGGTCCTTCGTGACTGCCGACGAGACCCCTCCCGTGATATACCACACGCCTGAGACTATGAGCAGCGAAGGATATGCCATCCCGATAACTGCGCGTGTCCACGAGAACTTCACTCTGGGCAACATCTCCTTGTTGTATCGGCGACCTGGAGACCCTTCCTATCTGGCGTTGCTTATGAATCAGGTCGACCGATCGAACAACTACGTGGCCACAATACCACCGCAGCAGTTCCCCTTGAGCATTCAATACTATCTGAGCGCAAAGGACAGCTCTGGTAACGTCGCAACTCTTCCTGGGACTGTCCCAGCTTCGAACCCCTTTGAAATCGAAATCCAACCCTTCGGGTTCCCGAAAATCACTCACAAGCCAGTGGAGGCTCACACTGGTGAGAACATCACTGTGACTGTCCTGGTTTCAGATGACCAAGCGATATCGAGTGTGAATCTCTTCTACAAGAATGCGTCGGCAACCATCTACAACTCGACAGCCATGGTGAACTTGGGCGGCCATGTCTATGAAGGAATGATTCCAGGCAGCGCGATTTCCCAATCCTCAGTGAATTACTACATCCAGGGTTCAGATGGCGTCAACGCCATTACACATCCCCTTGATTCACAAGCACCGCATCTTGTTCTGTACGTCGACCCACCGCCCCCTGGTGAAGAGATACCTTTGGAAGAATCGCCAGAAGTCATGAAGGTCGCGGTGATGGAGGACGTTGAACCCGACCCACGGTTGGCCTCGAATCCTACAAGCAAGAGAATCATCGACCTTCTCTACGACTCACTCGGAAGGAGAGATCAGAACACTCTTGAGATCGTTCCGTGGGTGGCCAGCAGTTGGTCAGCAGACGATGTGTCAGGTCTCATAACCGTCGCACTCAGACCGGAGGCCAAGTGGCACGATGGTTCTCCGGTCACTGCAGACGATGTCAGATACACATTCGAGGAGTTCTACGGAGGATACGATGTCACGGTGATTTCCCCGACGTCGGTATACTTCGACTTCTCTGCGGGTGGCGGAGGGAGGTTCATGACCACTGGCCTCCTGATGCCGTTGGTGAAGAGCGGTGACATCAATCCCGTTGAGGGATGCGGTCCATTCGAACTCATTTCCTACAGCCCAGCTCACACCCTAGTCGAGGTATATCGAGATTACTTCACCGAAGGTCCTATGGTCGGAGGTGTCGACTTCATCCGTGTCTCAGGCATCAACGAGGCTGCGAATGCGTTCATAAACGGAACAATCGACTTCATCGGCTGGGAACTCGAACCCCAAGACCTCACGGATCCCAGGATCGGTGGAAGAATGCTTCTTCTTTTGGAGGAGGCAGCAGTCAGGATTACACCGGGACTGGATTACCTCTACTTCGGTCTCAATCCCAAGGCGAGCAACTCACTCGACGATCTCAATCTCAGGCTGTCGATATCGAAGTTGATGAACAAGGAACTGCTCGAGATGATTGAGCCCTTCTCGGGGATGGCGCATTCGGTGATGTCTAACAGGAACATCCCTTGGTACAATTCGAGCCTTCGGGAGTTCAATGCCGGATATACTTTCATAGATGGCTGGCAAGCCACTAACATATACCCAGCAGTAGCTCATCTGGAAGCTTCGGGCTACTTCGATGTGGATGACGACGGTTGGCGGGAGAAGCCTGACGGACAGAATCTCTCCCTCTCTGTTTTGGGGCCGTCGCTTGCGGTCGACCTTCTGAAAGCCACTGTAGCCCAAGTGTTGGCCGGGGGACTATGGTGGGCTGGACTCAACGCAAGCGCTGTTCTTGACTCCTCTGCTGATCCCGCAGACCACGATATCTATCTTGGCGTTGGACATCTCTCCTTGGACCCGAGTGGAATCTCCTCGATAGCGGAGATTGTGAACTTTGCCGACGCGGAGCTGTCCCTCGCTCTTCAGGAAGCAGATGACGCCCTGAACGTGACCGAGAGGGCTGCCCATGTGAAGAAAGCGCTGGGAATCATCTCGGAGAAGGTCCCTCTGATCCCAGTCCTACGATATGAGACGATAGAGATCTACAATGAAACCCGCTTTGAGGGTTGGGTGCAGATGCCAGGCGGAATCAACAACTTCTGGTCGTTCATGGAAGTCTATTCGCTCTTTGACACTGTGACGGACAGACCCCTTGGACTGCGCGCTTTTCTCAATCAAGATTCCAACATAACCCTCACATGGAAGGCAAACGAGGAGATTGACCTCCAAGGCTACGCCGTGTACAGGTCCTCTGTGAGCGGAGGCCCCTACCAGCTTATCGATGAAGTAGCACCTCGGACTTCCTTTGTCGACCCAAGTCTGGGCCCGAACGGCGACTACTGCTATGTCATCACGGCAAAGGACTCATCGATTGAGTCCATCCCCTCCAGCGAGGCATGTCTCAACGTCACACACCTGTTCACTCCTCCCTCGATTTCCGACGTTCGCATCAATCCTTCCCCACAGGAAGTCCACGGCTATGTGAACGTATCCGCCGTTGTGGAGGATGTTAGTGGTGTTGAAGGCGTCTGGATTGACGTAACCGGAGTGGGCAACTACTCCATGTACTACGACTCTTTGGCGGGGCGATACTACCACAATCGTAGCTATTCGGATGTGGGAACGTTCAGCCTCACGATCTCCGCAACGGATGTCTTCGGCAATTGGGCATCCACACCAGGTGAGTTCGTCATGGAGGATACTACACCGCCCACGATTTCTCACATTCCCGTGACAAGCACGATAGTACTCGATTCGATACAGATCGAGGCGGTTGTCACCGACAACCTGCAGGTCAGTTTGGTCAATCTCAACTTCACGGACGTTGGCGGTTCATCTCACAATCACACGATGACCCTCTCGGGAGACAACCACACCTATCAGATTCCCGCTCAGGACTCCACTGGGTCCGTGAGCTACTTCGTCTGGGCTGAGGACACGGAAGGCAACGTCGCCATGACGGCTGTCTTCATCATTGAGATCAATCCAGACACCCTGAGCCCCTCAGCACCAACAGATTTGATTGTGACAACCGGCGATGAGGAAGGCACCCTCTCCCTAAACTGGACCGCTCCCGCCAACAACACAGACGGATCTCCTCTGACCGATTTGGCGGGCTACAACATCTACAGGATGACCTCGTCAGGAGGACCGAAGACATTGGTCAATGACAATCCGGTAAGCACAACCACATTCCTGGACACCCCGTTAGAGAACGGGAAGACATACTACTATGTCGTGACCGCAGTGGACAAACGGGGAAATGAATCTCCAGATTCGGATGAGGCCTTCGGCACGACTGAGTCCGTTGAGCAGTTCAATTGGCTGTGGATTCTCATACCATTGATCGTCGCAATCGCCATCGTAGTCCTCTTTGCCATGTTGATTCTGAGTAGGAGAAGAGGCGGGACTGCCGAAGAGCCTGAAGAGCCGCCAGAAGAGCAAGAGAGTTTGGAAAGTTTCTAATACGATGCACTTTAATAGTCCGTTATTATCCAGACTGTCATTCTGCTGGCTTAACAGGGGAGAGGCGGGGCGAAACGATGAGAACGGAAAACGGACACGCTGGGAGAATACTCTCAGCATTGCTGTGTGCTATGCTAATTCTCGTGACCTTCAATCAGGCTACAATGGTTGCCTCGGCACTGATCACGGAGAGCTTCGAGACAGGATTCGGCGATTGGTCTCCCGACATGAACCAGGACCCCGCGTACTTCGACATAGCGATATCTAGCTTGTATGCCTTTGACGGCTCCTTCTCAGTCAAGCTCACGTCCCACGGGCTCCCTCTTCCTGACATGAACACGGCTTGGATTGAGCGGACCGTACAGGGTCCTCCCAATACATGGCTTGTCGCAGGTCTCCAATTCCAACTGTACAGCGAAGGCCCAGTGGGCGAGATGATCGAAGTCGTTGCGTACCTGGGCAACGATGACCCCGAGGACTACCCGGACTTCACGGTCGTAGGCGTGGTCGACCAGGCGGGTACCTGGTTGGAGTACACTCACTCAAATGCGTTCATGTCCGGGCCAACGGGACAGGTCTATGCCGCTTTGGGGTGCTACAATACGTGGTACCCAATGAATCCGCTCAGGAGCTGCTATGTCGATCTGGTGAACATAACGGGCGTGAGCGATGACTTCGTCCCGCCAACGATATCAAACCTCCAGCCCGTCAACCAATCGACCGTCAGCGACAACACACCTGTCATAGGGGCGTCGTACAGCGACGCGTCTGGTATAGATGTGAGTAGCGTCCTGCTGCGCGTTGACGGAGTTGACCGCACCTCCCAGGCGACCGCAACCGCCTCTGATGTGTCCTACACTCCGGCGGTGGCACTGTCCGAGGGAGTCCACAACGTCTACCTGGAGGTTCAGGACGATACCCCGAACGACAACAAGGCAACGGTGTCCTGGTGGTTCATCGTGGACACGCTCGGACCTTCAATCACAGACCTCCAGCCTGTGAACGAATCCTCCATCGGTGATACGACACCCACGATCGCTGCGAGCTATAGTGACGCTTCGGGCATCGATGCTGGCAGCGTCGTCCTGTATATCGATTCAATAGACGTCACCGCTCAGGCGACGGTCACCGCCACGGACGTGAGCTATGTGCCGGCGGTCCCTCTCGCAGATGGGGTGCATGACGTCCGCGTCGAGGTGAGGGATCTGTCGAGCCCTCAGAACGCGGCTGCGGCCACGTGGTGGTTTATCGTGGACACGCAACCGCCCACCATCACGAACCTCCAGCCAGCCAATGGCTCCTTCACGAGCGATGCGACACCGATTATGGGTGCAAGTTACAGCGATCCCTCAGGAATCGACACTTCGAGCGTCGCCCTCTGGGTGGATGCGATCGATGTGACGGCGTCCGCAACCGTGACGGGCACGGACATCACGTACGTTCCGATGAGTCCTCTCTCGGAAGGTGCTCATAACGTCTATCTAGAGGTCGGGGACAACTCCGCGCCGCAGAACACTGCGATGGAGACTTGGTCCTTTACGGTGGACACCCAGCCTCCCCAGATAGCTAACATGCAGCCAGCGCATCTATCGATCGTCAGCGATGCAATGCCCGCCATAGGCGCGGACTACAGCGACGTTTCCGGGATAGACGTGGGCAGCGTGTTCTTCCAGGTGGATGGGATCAATGTCACGCCTTCCGCGACGGTTACCGCGAGCGACATCACGTACGTTCCAGGCATCCTCCTCTGGGATGGAATCCATAGCGCTTACTTGGAGGTGAAGGATAACTCCGCGCCGCAGAACCTGGCGACCGAGATGTGGTCGTTCACGGTGGATGCGACCGACCCGTCGATATTCAATATTCTGCCTGCGAATCAGTCTACGACAGGCGACAGCACGCCTGACATAAGCGCGATGTACAGCGACGATTCCGGGATTGATTTGGCCAGCGTGCTGCTCGAACTCGACGGAGTCGATATCACGGCCCAGGCGACCGTAGGCCCCAACATGGTAACCTATGCGCCGACGATTGCCCTGTCGGAAGGGACGCACAACATCCGCCTGGAGGTCGGCGATCAGGCCGTACCGGCGAACGTGGCCGTTGAGATATGGTCCTTCACCGTGGACACGCAGTCGCCGCTCATCTCGAACCTGCAGCCCGCGAACGAGTCGTCCGTCGGCGAGACGATGCCCACGATAGGAGCGAGCTATATCGACTTGTCTGGGATAGACACCGCCAGCGTGACAATGAGGGTGGATGCGGTCGACGTCACTCATCTCGCTACTGTGACTTCTGGCGGGATCACGTATGTTCCGAGCGTGCCGCTCTCGGATGGCGTTCACGATGTCTATCTGGCGGTAGGTGACAACTCCAATCCGCAGAACGTTGCCATGAAGACATGGTGGTTCTCTGTGGACATTCAGCCGCCCGAGATAACGAACCTGCAGCCCGCCGACCAGGCAACGATAGGCGACACAACGCCTGCCATAAGTGCTAGCTACAGCGACGACACGGGCATCGATGTGAGCAGCGTTGTTCTTAGGGTCGATGCTGTGGACGTGACCGCGCAAGCGACAGTGACGCAGACCGGCGTGCTCTATGTGCCCTCGACTCCTCTGTCGGATGGGGCCCATGACGTCTTCCTGTCCGTGGCGGACATCGACACGCGGGTTACGACGGAGTCGTGGTCATTCATCATTGACGCGACGCCTCCAACGACCTCACTCGCGGTTCTTGGAATCAACTATACTGGCGGTCTGGGCGAGACATACGTCAGCTCTCTCACGTCGTTCCGCCTGACAGCGGAGGACCCGGCTGGCATCGAGGCGATCTGGTACATGTACTACAGCTCGGGTGAACCCGAGCCCGCATACGGTCAGTACACGTCCGAGTTCTGGATTCCGACCTCGAAGAGCGACGGATTGACGTTTATCAAGTACAAGAGCGTGGACGATTACGGGAATGAAGAGATCCCGAAGACCATGGAGGTCTACCTGGACAACACGCCGCCCGTGTCGAGCATCTCAGTGGAGGACCCGAAGCACGTGGATTCCGGCGTCACGTACATGACGTCGTTCACTCCCGTCAGGTTCTACAAGGACGATTTCGTGAGCACCACGACGACTACGTTATACAGGGTCATGAAGGGCGCCACGGTGGAGGTGGATTGGACTCCGTACTCGACGGGAACGGTCCTCCTGTCCGGTGACGACGGGCTGAGGGAGATACAGGTCAAGAGCATCGACGTCCTCGACAACGAGGAGAACGCGGTGGTCGAGACAGTGTACTTGGACAACACCCCGCCGAGCTCGAGCATCGTGGTTGGTGTGCCCAGTCACGCGGACTCTGGCGTTACGTTCATCACATCATCGACGCCGATTTCTTTCTCCGCCGACGACGGAGCGGGGAGCGGCGCGGCGTCCACGTCGTACGCCATCTTCAAGGGCGGGACCGCGGAGGTGGACTGGACGCAGTTCATATCCGGATCGGTCTCCGTGTCAGGGGATGACGGTCAGAGGGAGATACGATTCAGGAGCATGGACAACCTCGGCAACGAGGAAGTCGAGGTCATTGAGTACGTCTTCCTGGACGAAACCCCGCCGACGAGCTCTGTGCCGGGATATGACCCGGTGAGCACGAACTATATCAGCAGCTCGTTGGCGACGATAGCCATCACCGCGACGGATGACGGCTCGGACGTGGGCTCGATCAGCTACGGGGTGGACGACCCGAACTGTCCCTCGACCTATGCTGGGCCACTGATCGCGGGAGCGATGAGCGAGGGCCCGCACAACATCTACTACAAGAGCACAGACAACGTGGGGAACGAGGAGGAGATCAATCTCATCATTGTCTTCCTGGACACCGCGCCGCCGATCGCCGATGCGGGTGACGACGTGGAGATCCGCAAGGGCGACACTATCCTCTTCGATGGAAGCGGCTCGGACGACGGACCCATCGGGAGCGGGATAGTGAGCTACACGTGGACATTCACATACAGGGGCTCGACCAGGACGCTCAGCAATGCAACACCCTCATTCACGTTCGAGGACAGGGACGTGTACGTTGTGACGCTGACGGTCGTGGACCGCGCGGGGAACAGCGACACGGACACGGTCACGATCACGTTCGCCTCTCAGGAAGTATCTGGTGAGTTCCCCTGGTGGGTGCTGATATTGCTTGTTGTCATAATCCTAATGCTGCTCGTTGTCCTGTTCTGGAGAAGGAGAAAGGAAGAGGAACCCGAGGAGCAGGACGAGGAGTAAACACGGTGGTCATATGGATCGCAGGCTTCGATTCACGTTCTCATCCTTGATGGCGGCGGTCCTCGTCGCCGGACTCATGGCCAACGGACTTCTGGTCGTTCTTGTCGAAGCCTCCGAGGACGATGGCCCTGCCGTCACGGGCTTTGTCTCTGCTTCGAACGGTCTGCCGTCGGGTGAGAGCCACTTCTCCGTTTGGTTCGGTGATATCAACAATGATACCAACCTGGACATCGCGACCGCGGGCTACTTCGGTGTGAAAGTGTGGACGGGCGACGGTGCGGGAACATGGACGCTTGCCGCCAACGGCCTGCCGGACAACGCCTACGACGGAGGCGTTTTCCTGGGAGACATAAACAACGACGGCGACCTGGACATCGCGGCCACGAACTACGCCTACGGTTCTGGCGGTGTCTCCGTTTGGACCGGGGACGGCGCAGGGACTTGGACCCTTGCCAACACTGGTCTGCCGACGACCTCGATGCGCACGGGGATATTCCTGGCGGATGTCAACCACGACGATAATCTGGACCTCGCCGTCGCCAACGACGGCGGCGGTGTGGAGGTCTACCTCGGCAATGGAGCGGGCTCATGGACCGAGTCATCGACCAACTTGCCCACGACCGGGAAGTACTTCAGCGTGTGGATGGACGATGTGAACCATGACAATCATACGGACCTCGCCGTCGCCGGTGCGGGCATGCATGTCTGGCTGGGAGATGGAACGGGCGGCTGGACCGAGGCCTCGAACGGCCTCCCGTGGACCGATCAGTGGAACAGCGTCACGCTCGGGGATCTCAACCTCGATGGACACTTGGACCTCGTTGCGGCGATGGATCAGGACGGACATGGCCTTCGCGCATGGCTTGGCGACGGAACGAGCAATTGGACCCTGGCTTCCAGCGGCTTGCCGACGACTGGTACCTACTACGGCGTCATTCTTGCCGACATGGTCGGGGACAAATACCCTGACATCCTGACAGCGAAGTACACCAGCGGCGGGATTCAGATCTGGAAGGGGGATGGAGGGGATTCCTGGACCGATGCATCACTGGGCCTTCCAACTGGATCGGTGATAGGCGTAACGGCGGGCGATATTGACGGTGACGGGTACCTGGACATCGGTGCGGCCGGCGAGGGCTTCGGAGTTCGGGTGCTGAAGAATGACGAGACCGCACCACCGCTGACGGTTGAAGTTGACGGGCCCAACGGCGGTGAGAGTTGGGACGCGTTGACGCAGCATTACATCAACTGGACAGCTTCTGGCGGCACGCCACCTCTGACTATCAGGATAGAATACTCCGTGAGCGGTCTCTTCGGGCCATATGCGGAGATCAGTGACGATGAGGCGAACGACGGCTCGTATCTGTGGACGGTCAACAACACGCCCTCCGCGGACTGCTACGTCAGGGTGAACGTGACCGACTCGACCGCCAAGACGAACTGGGACAAGAGCAATGGGTCGTTCACGATCATCGGCGTCGAGACGGACCCGCCCGTGATATCGGACATACAGCCCGCCAACGGGTCGGTAATAGGCGACACGACGCCCGGGATAGGTGCCAGCTACAGCGACGCGTCAGGCATTGACACGGGCAGCGTGGTCCTGAGGGTGGACGGGTTCGACATCACCGCTCAAGCGACAGTAACTCCCTCGGATGTGACATACACGCCGTCACCTCCTCTGCCGGATGGCATTCACGATGTCTCCCTGGAGGTCAGGGACGCCTCACTCATCCATAACCTGGCGACCGAGTCGTGGTCGTTCACGGTGGACACTCAGCCCCCGCAGATCGCGGACCCCCGACCATGGAAGACCATCATCAGTGACGATTCTCCCGGGATCGCAGCGAACTACACAGATCCGTCAGGAGTCAACTCATCCGCTGTGACGCTGCAACTGGACGCCGTGGATGTGACCGCCTCTGCGACGGTCACCGGGACGAGCATAACGTACACATCGGCGCCCTTGACGGAAGGACCTCACTGGGTCGACCTTGACATCGAGGATCTTTCTTCACCGCCGAACACCGCGACAGAGTCCTGGTGGTTCGTTGTTGACACGGTCCCGCCGGACATCACCAACCTGCAACCCGTCAATCAGTCGATAGTAAGCGACGACACGCCGACCATCGGCGCGGACTTCAGTGACGATTCCTCCATCTTTCCACAGAACTTGCTGCTGGAAGTGGACGGCGTCGACGTGACGAACAGCTCCACGATCACCTTCTCCGACATCGCCTATGCTCCTGCATCTCCCCTCTCAGAAGGGCCACATACCGTGAGCCTCCACGCGGGTGACAATTCCACACCAATGAACGTGGCCGTGAGGGCCTGGTGGTTCGCTGTGGACACGCTGCCCCCGACGATCACGGACCCGCAGCCCGCCAATCAATCCACGATAGCTGACGACACACCCACGATAAGCGCATCCTACGGCGACCTGTCTGGGATAGACATCTCGACCGTTGTGCTGGAAGTGGACTCGGTGGACGTTACCGCCCAGGCGACGGTGGAGTTCGACAGGGTCACCTATCTCGTGCCCTCCCCAATGGCGGATGGACCGCACGACGTCTACGTTGAGGTTCTTGACAACTCCTCTCCCGCCAATGTGGCGAAGAAGATGTGGTCGTTCACGATCGACACAAGCATCATCGACCCGGACCCGCCAACGATTTCTGACCTGCAGCCCGCCGATCTATCAATCGTAAGTGACAGCACACCCGGGATAGGAGCGAGCTATACCGACGTGTCTGGGATAGACACCGCGAGCGTCCTTCTCAGGGTGGACGGGTTCGACGTCACCGCTCAAGCGACAGTGACTCTCTTGGATGTGACATACACGCCATCGTCACCTCTGTCCGAGGGCGTTCACAGCGTGTATCTCGAGGTCGCGGATGACTCGCCAGGCCAGAACATCGCGACCGAGACGTGGTCATTCACTGTAGATACTGTCGAACCCAGCATATCGAACTTGCAGCCCTCGGATCAGTCTGTGATCAGTGACAGCACTCCCGCCATAGGCGCCAGCTACGGGGACGATTCGGGGATTGACCTGGCGAGCGTCGTGCTCCTGGTGGACTCGATCGACGTGACCGCATCCGCGGCTGTGGGCGTGAATCAGGTGGTCTATGTCCCCAGCTCTCTGTCGGAAGGCATACACGATGTCTACCTTGAGGTGAAGGACCAGGCTACGCCCCAGAACACCGCCACGATGACCTGGTGGTTCACTGTGGACACGTTACCTCCAGTGATCTCGAACGCTCAGCCCGCCCATATGTCGACCATCCCGGATACGACCCCGACGATCGGCGTGAGCTTCAACGACGCCACCGGGATCGACTTATCGAGCGTCAGGGTGGTCGTCGACGCGGTCGACGTTACTGGGTCCGCGACCGTGACTTCTGGCGGGGCAACGTACGTTCCCATTGCTCCTCTCACGAACGGGATTCACACTGTGCATGTGGAGGTCAGCGACACCTCCTCGCCCCAGAATCCTGCGGAAGAGAACTGGTACTTCACGATTGACACGACCATGCTCGACGTGACACCACCCGAGATAGCAGGTGCGCAACCTGTTGACGGGTCGACCGTAAGCGACAGCACGCCAGTCATAGGGGCCACCTACAGCGATGAGAACGGAATCGATGAGGGCAGCGTTGTCCTCGAAGTCGATTCTGTGGACATCTCCTCACTGGCGACGGTCACGTCCTCGGGCGTGACTTACACTCCGATGGCCCCCCTCTCGGAAGGAACTCACACCGTGCTCTTGGAGGTGGAGGACGACTCGTCCAACCGCAACAAGGCGACGGAGACGTGGTGGTTCACAGTGGACACAGTGACTCCGGCGATCACCGACCTGCAGCCCATCGATCTGGCGACGATCGGGGAGACGAAGCCCCTCGTGAGTGCGAGCTACACCGACGATTCTGGGATTGACGTTTCGAGCGTCACACTGAAGGTCGACTCGGTGGATGTCACTGCCTCGGCCACGGTGACCGCGAATTCGATGAGTTACACGCCCGCGAGCGCCCTCTCGGAAGGCACGCACAACGTCTACCTAGAAGTGAAGGATCAGTCGACACCGCAGAACGTCGCCACAGTGACCTGGCAGTTCACGGTTGACACGTCCCCGCCGACAATCTCGAACATGCTGCCTGTGAACGGATCTACGCTTAGCGACAACACACCGACGATCAGCGCGACCTACAGCGATGCATCGGGGATCGACACGACAAGCGTGGCTCTGAAGCTCGCCTCGGCGGACGTCACCGGCTCTGCCGTGGTGACGGGGAGCGCGATAACGCTCACGTTCCTCATGCCCTTGGAGGACGGGACGTACACTGTCTACCTGGAGGTCGAGGACCTGGTTGACCCGCCCAACAGAGCGGTCGTTGCGTGGGTGTTCACGGTGGCTGTCGCGCAAGACGACACGGACCATGACGGACTGCCGGACGATTGGGAGGGTGAGAACTTCGGGGACCTGAGCCAGGGAGCGGATGACGATCCCGACAGCGACGGACTGTCGAATCTTCAGGAGTATTCGATTGAGACCGATCCCAACGACGCAGACACGGACGGGGACGGCATCAGGGACGGCAACGACCCGAACCCGCTGGTGGCGGAAGAAGGAGGCGGATTCGAGGACGCGCTCTTCTGGGCGGCCCTCATCGCGTTGCTGGCGATCACGACACTCCTGATCCTGCTTATGTTCTGGAGGAAGAAGGAGCCCCCGCAAGAGGAGACCGAAGACGAGGCGGACGAAGACGTGGAGGACTGAACGCCACGTGGCTTCTCGACTGCGAAATGCTTAAGATATCCTGCCATATCTCCCTACCATCCGCGGGGAGGTGGCATTGTTTTGCCTTTTCCAGCCACACAATCCAGGAAAAGGCTCGAAGGTTGAGAACATGGGTGAAAGCGAGTCTGTGCTCCTTCCGCAGTCGGCGACTCTGGCGGTATCGAAGGCGAAGGGGAAGACTTACGTTGCCGTCATCATTGGGGCAGGTCCGGCGGGCATAGCCGCTGCCGTCTATCTCAAGCGGGCGGGAGCTGACCCGCTGGTTTTCGAGCGGGACGAGATCGGCGGGCTTCTGAGGAACGCACACCTCGTCGAGAACTACCCTGGCTTCCCCGAAGGCATCGGCGGGCCGGAACTCGTTGAGCTGTTCAAGCGACACCTCGTGCGCTGGAGGATCGACACTCGCATGGAGGAGGTCCATAGCGTCTCGAAGGAGGGGGACATCTTCAACGTGTCCTCCGAGTCAGGAGAGGCATATGCGAAGTCCGTCATCGTGGCCACGGGTACGAGACCCAAGCGGGTCGACATCCAAGGCCTCGAGGACGTGGAGCTGTCCAAGGTCTTCTACGAGATCAGGGACGTGCCCCCGGCCGTCAAAGGCAATTTCCTCGTAATCGGCGGTGGCGACGCGGCGTTCGACTACGCTCTCAACCTGGCTTCAAGGGGCATCCACGTGGATGTGGCATTCCGGGGAGAACCCAGGTGCCTTCCCCTGCTTCTCGAGAGGGCGAGCCGTTCAGAGAAGATCAGGACGCACGCGGGAACGGAGCTCAAGTCAGTGAAGGAGGAAGAACGTCAGCTCGTCTTCACCTTGGAGCAGGAGGGGACCGAGAAGGAAATCGTCGCCGACTACGGGCTTATCGCGTGCGGGAGGGAGCCGGACGTCAGCGTCCTGCCGCCCGAGCTCGCGGAGAACTGGAAGGAGGCGTCAGGTTTATACCTCGTCGGTGACGTGAGACGGGGGAACCACAGGCAGGTGGGGATTGCGGTTGGCGACGGCATCCTCGCGGCCATGTCGATTATCGAGTCAATGGGGAGCGGGAAATGAGGATTCTGGGTGAGTTCGGAAAGGAGGATCTGGCGAAGGTCTACGTGGCATCCATGAGGGAGGGCAACGGCTACCTCGTCGAGTTCGTCGAATCGCTGCAGCCGCCGGTGCCGCGCGAGGAGAAGTGGGTGCTGATAATCTCGTCGTCCTTCGGTTGCCCGGTGAACTGCAAGATGTGCGACGCTGGCGGGCACTACCTCGGGAAACTGACGAAGGACGAGATCCTGCAGCAGATAGACCACATGGTGCGGAGGCGGTTTCCGGACGGGCGGGTGCCAATCCCGAAGTTCAAGGTGCAGTTCGCCCGTATGGGCGAGCCCTCGCTGAACCCGGACGTGCCGGACGCCCTGCGGGCTTTGGCGGATGTGTACGATGCCCCTGGCCTCATGCCCTGCATCTCAACGCTCGCTCCCGTTGGCAGGGGGAGCTTCTTCGACGAGCTCATCGACATCAAGGACGCCCACTACTCGGGACGGTTCCAGTTGCAGTTCTCCGTGCACACGACGAACGGACAGAGGCGGGACGAGCTGATGCCGATCAAGAAGTGGGGGCTCCCGCAGATCTCGGAGTACGGCGAGAGTTACTTCCGCAAGGGGGACAGGAAACTCACGCTGAACTTCGCTATGACTCAGGGTTATCCGGTCGACCCGGAGGTCATCGCGGAGCACTTCGACCCCGCCAAGTTCTTCATCAAGATCACACCGCTGAACCCGACGGCGAACGTCAAGCGGAAGAGACTGAGGTCCGTCGTCGACCCGCACGACGAGGACTCCTCCCGTCAGATCACGGACAGCTTCCGCGATTTCGGGTTCGATGTGCTTCTCAGCATCGGCGAGCTCGAGGAGAACAAGATAGGGAGCAACTGCGGTCAGTTCGTGAGCATCATCCAGGACGGCGGATACGCGGTCAGGACCGACTACGAGACGCTCAAGTACGCGCCTCGAAAAGGACGGAGCAATCAAGGCGTCACGTAAGCCGTTATCGTGACCTGGACTTCGGATCTGTCGGGGTCGTTGCTCTGTATGTAGACCGCCCTGGCAATGGAACCGGAATCGGGTATGTACGTGGGGTCATACGTCACATCCAGATATCCGTGCTGTCCCGGGAGCAGCGTCTCACCAATCCAAGATGTCTGGGAATCGCCCTGAAACACGGGACTGTTCCTTCCTCCGACCCTCAGTACGGCCGAGGTGCACATACAGGAAGTCCAGATTCTCGTTATCTCGAGGTTGGCCTCTCCGTCGTTGCGAACCTCTATGTTGACAGTCTGCAGCACCCTCGGGATGGTCCCGAAGTCGTAGCTGGATGGCTCGACGCCAATCTTGGGCTCTTCTGCTGCGGGGAGCAGAACGAATGCGGAAGCCACCAGCACGACGATTATGATTACCGCCACAACCGCATAGATGGCTTTCCTTCCCCCCACGGACGGGCGCCTTGCCTTCTTGGCCTTCTTCTCCGCACCCGCCTCCGCATCTGGATGGACCTTCTTGATGTGCCTTGACAGGTTCTCCGACTTGACCTTCACGCCGCAAACAGGACATCTTTCCGAGGGCATTTTACCACCCATGACTTCCTGCCAAAGGGCAGAAGACTTAGGCCAGTTAATCTTTGCGCCTTACACAGGCATTTCCCACCAAGATCATACCACGACTGCGATTGCCAGTCCGCCTATAATCGTCTGCCGGTCCTCATCTGTGGCTCCTTAGATCAGAAACAACAGGAAGGCCACACCCAACAGAATCATGACGATTCCAGAGAAAAGGACGATTAGCCTGCTGTTCGATCTCTCCCAACCTGTGAGTTTTCTGGCCACAAACCTGTTTGATGTGAAGACGAGTATCAGTATTAGGGGAAGCACGAACATGATGTTGTACAGATAAAGATAGCCAACGCCCTCGAAATAGGTCGTCTCCGAAGCGATTAGGGTCAGCACAGCTACATATATTCCACCGGAGCAAGGGAATGTGCACAATCCGACTAGCAGACCGGCCACCAAGGAGGAAGGGAGCGTTGCCCTGGAGATCCAATCCTTGGTCTTTGTCCATGTCCTCTCAGGCATCTTGAACGTGAGGGGGAGGTTGGGAAAGAAGTACTGCAATAGACTCAGCGTTCCCAGTACAAGTATGAGTGACGACCCGACGTAGGCCAGGAGATGCGGTTGCCCACTCAAGACGATGGCCCTGAGTAGCCCGATGCCAATGAAGAAATAGACAAAGAAGATCGAGAGTATGTATACCGCGCCCATCGTGGCCACATTTCCTCTCGTTCTCCTTATCACGAAGAGAAAGGTGATGAAGAACAACAGGACGGCAATCGCGCAGGGATTTATACCGTCGAGGAATCCTGTGATCAGCACCAGCGGCAGGAGAGACTCCTCTGTGCTGGTGGAAGGAGAACCTTGGCCGTACCAGAGAAGGAACTCGCTGATGGGAACGTCGATGGCATATTCTCGGTCCTCACCCTCGAAGCCCCAGGCGGTATACGTCGTGGGATCCCTCATCTCCTCCTGGTAGACGAGTATCTTGCTCAGATTCAGTGCGGATGAGTTGGTCATCAGGTCCGATATCACATGCTCCGGGACATGACCCTCGAAGACCATGGTCGTGTTCTTCTTGACGAACGTCGCGATGTGGCTCTGCAGATGCGGGGGAATGCCCAGCTGGTCGTTGATTGCACTCAACTCCCCTCTGTAGCTCCTCTCGTTGATGTAATCCTTCTTGTGAACTGTCGATATCCCTCCTATTCGCAGCGTGGGAATGAGCTCGTCGTCGATGTATATGGCGCACTCCCCGCACGCCTCGTTGTAGTAGATGAGACCCTCGCCCTCGTTGAGCGTTATGTCACTGGGCCGGGGCAGGAAGAAATATGGGGCGAGAGAGCCGATGACCATTATCGCACCCAATGATAGGACTATCGAAACGAAAACAAGGTTCTGGAATCGCTTCTCGGGTTGCTTTTCCTTCGAGTACCTCTCCATGTCAGAAGGCGGTTCATGACAGGAATCGTCGTTCATGGGATCACAATGGCCGTGAGCTCTATCTCGACCTCGGGCCTGGCGGGGTCGTTGCTCCCTATGTAGACGATTCTTAGCACCGGGCCGTCGTCCGGATGTAGAGTCGCATCGTATGTGATGTCGAGAGACGCGGTTTGTCCAGGAAGAAGAGTCTCGCTCCAACCCGAGGGATTGTTGTGCATTCCGAAGGTGGGACTCCTCCTGCCTCCGACCGTGAGAACCGCAGATGTGCACCCGCATGACGTAGAGATGCCCGTTATCACTAAATCCGAATCTCCGGTGTTTCTGACTTGGACAGTCGTTGAAACCTCGCGCTGGGATATGTCTCCGAAGCTGTAGCTGAGCGGACTGACGGATATTTCCGGTGTGCCTGGACTACTGATCATGCTGTAGACGAGAAGCGAACCAACGACAAGGATTATGGCCGCCGAGACCGCATAGACGATTCTTCTGCTGCCCCCTTCTCTCGAGGAATTCCTCATCTTCCTCCCCACCGGTTTCACCCGCACATCTGATCCAGGATGGACCTTCTTTATGTGATTGGGCAGGTTCTCAGCCTTGACCTTCACATTGCATACAGGACAGCTAACGAGACCCATCTTATCACGCGTTGAACGCCGAGGGCACGCCTGATCCGTGTCCTCCTCCTGGTGTTGCTAGGCAGCTTCCTCCTTTTGTGGATTCTCCTTGACAATTGAATGCCAATGCCTCAGTTGGATTGATGTATGTAAGTCCCACACCATCTGGGGGTCTCAAGACCTGAAAAGGACAATCCTCGTCTGTGAAGGGGACTTCTCCCGCTTGGCGCGCGGACAGCTTACCCCATCATGCCGCAATGGTCGTGCTCTTCGTGGTCCTCGTCGTCAGAGGAGTCCTCGTTCTCCCGCTCTTCCATGTGCTCCTCACATTCCTCGTGCATTTCCGCGTGGTTCCCGTTCTCCGAGTCCTCGCACTCTTCCTCGTACTCCTCACAGTACTCGTGTTCCCATTCTTCCATGTGTTCTTCGCATTCGTCGTGCTCATCATGGTCGTGCATCATTCCGTGACCCATCGAGTGATACCATCCACCCATGTGTCCGCCGTCCGTCGTTCCCTGCATCATGTCTCCGTTCGTCGATGCAACACCGACCACCGCTCCCGTCGTCAGAAGCGATCCTATCACGAGAGTCGCTATCATTCCTGCTTCCATTCTATCACCTCTTTGCTTTTGGTAATCGTTGTGAGTTTGACGGATGAAACGATATTAGTCATTGATGCGAAATGAGTTTCACTTTTCTGAAATTCCATCGTTCTTACCTCCTAGGTCCTCTAGCACTCGGACGAGGTTCGTTGAACCGTGTCTCTCCCTGATGATTAGACCTCTCCTCTCCAACTTGTCGAGCAGCCTCGTCACCTTGGCCTTCGAGAAGCCTGCTCGATACACCAGGTCCTTCTGAAGTATCTGACCACCCGCGTCGAAAATCTGCCTTAGCATTCTGCGCTCATCCCCTTGGAGGAGCCTCAGTGCCAGATTCCGCATTTCTGGTGTCCAATCCTCATTATTCTGAAGGGGAGTCATCGGGATGTAGGCTGCCACGGGCCTCTCGACACCGCGGGGCTGAGGAATGGCGAGGACGAAAAGGATGACAAGGACAACTCCACCTAAGACCACGAAAGACATGCCCATGGGAAATGACAGTCCCATGCCGTGATGGCTCCACATGTCTTCGGTCATGCCCCCAGCGTCCCACAGGGTCAACGTGATGCCAACTATCAGGATGATGGCTCCCGCCAGGAGCCCGGCAAGGATCAGGCTGTTTCTATTACTCGATTCCGTCAAAGCACTCACCTCTCGACACTCCCTCGGGCGGTCGCTTCATCCAGCCGTATGTCCTCACTAGGAACCGCTGCCATCCGACCCTTTCTCAATGGCGATCTGACTTTGGCCCCCATCGCGCGAAGCATGCTCTTCACAGTCTCCGCGTTTGTGAGGAACAGGTATCCAGAGATCACTATCCAATACGAAACATAGGCTGTGACCTCGGTCAAGGACGGGTTTCCGTTGTATCCCAAGAGGGACTTCATGATCCCGCCTATTGCTCCCTTCTCGTGGAGCACAGGATAGCTTCCATCTGGGTTTCGCGGGGGGTTGATGTTCCAAACCTCATTCACGACAGGCGGAACGACCCCAGCCTCGTTGAACTCGTGGACCGCGGTCGCAGTGAGGCCTGCGGCGAAGACGATCAGGAGGACTCCTGTGACTGTGAAGAACTTCTTGATGTCCAGCCTCTCGATCCCCTTCATCAGGAGGACGAGGAGGAGAAGGACGACAGCGAGTCCGGCAACTAGGCCTAGAATGGTTGCCGCGCTATCAGACAGAGCCAGCGGGAAGAGGAAGAGCACCGTCTCAAGACCTTCCCGCACGACGGCGACGAAGGATATCCCAAACACGGCGAAGACCTCACCTCTCGATACCCTGCTGTCCAGTTTGCTTTCGATTTCCCTCTTCAGCTCAGGTCCCTTCTTGGACATCCAAAAGATCATGATGGTCAGAACGCCCACCGCGAGGAGGGACGCCACACCCTCGAAAATCTCCATCTGGGGGTCCGAGAGTTGTCCCACCAGCATGAAGATGAGCAGGGCCGCAAGTATGCTGACGCCGATTGCCGATGCGGCACCCAGAGTCAGGAATCTTGTGAGCGGGCCCTTGCCAATCCTCCTCAGATAGGCGAAGACTATGCCGACGATTAGGGCCGCTTCCAAACCTTCTCTCAGTACGAGTAGAAACTGAGCTATCATTGAGATTCACTCTCAGGAAGTACGGAGGGTACTAGGGAAAGCCAATCTATCCTACTTCCCTCTCACGTTTGTAAGGAGATGCAACCGCCCGCTTTACAAAGGTATAATAGGTGAGGCTGCCTAGTACCAAACCATGGAACTCGACGAGACCGACGCGAGAATACTGAAGCAGCTTCAGGAGGATGCCCGGATCTCTTTCAGGGAGCTTGGCAAGACCATCGGTGTCAGCACTCCGACCGTGAGTTCGAGGATCAAGGCTTTGGAGGAACGGGGAGTCATCAGAGGATACTCGGCATTGATCGATACGGAAGCGATCCGGGAGACCACCTCGATTGTCTCGGTAGAATGTCAGCCGAAGCACCTGGAGAAGCTGGCCAAGAGCCTTTCGGAGAAGGAGAACATCCGTGAGGTCCTCGTCCTCAGCGGCTCCAAGCTCATGTGCAGGCTTGTATCCGAAAGCGAAGCTACGATCAACAGCTTCCTTGCCTGGCTTGAGGGGCTGGAGGAGATCGACAGATACTCCATCGACCGCGTCGTTCGGACGACGAAGAAGGAGCCCGATGCGGTCATCTCGGAAGGGATATCGATAGTCGTTCCCTGCTACCTGTGCAGGAAACCTATCACGGACGATCCTGTCACGCTCAAGATGGACGGGAGAACTCATTACCTCTGCTGCGAGTCCTGCTTGAAACTCTATCGAGAGAGATATGAGAAGCTGAAGAAGGGGATCCCGCAGGAATCCGGGAAGCACCACTCCTAGTCGAACGCGAAAGGTTTTAGGCGGGAGAACGAATCCGGTGGCGGGGAGGTCATGTTCAGGATTGGATGGTTCTCCACGGGAAGGGACCCCGCCGCGCGGGAGCTACTCATCGAAGCGCACGACGGGATTGAGGACGGGACGATACCAGGGAAGATATCCTTCGTGTTCAGCAACCGCGAGGACGGCGAGTTCGAGCAGAGCGACCTTTTCTTCGATCTTGTGAGGAGCTTCGGATACACGCTCATCCAGTTCTCCTCGAGCAAGTTCAAGCCGGAGATGAGGGCCGAGGGCAGGAAGGACGAGGGGATACTGAAGCAGTGGAGGAGGGAGTACGACAGGGAGATAGTGAAGCGCCTCGAGGGGCACGAGATGGACCTCGGCGTTCTGGCGGGCTATATGCTCATTGTCGGCGACGAGATGTGCAAGGTCTACGATATGATCAACCTCCATCCAGCCGCTCCGGACGGGCCCAAAGGAACGTGGCAGGAGGTGATATGGGAGCTTCTCGAAAAAAGAGTGGACAGGACAGGGGTGATGCTGCACCTCGTCACGGAGGAGTTGGACCGCGGACCCGTGATAACGTACTGTGTTTTCCCGATCGTTGGCGGGGATTTGGGACCGCTTTGGCGGGACTTCGACGCGAGATTGGAGAGCGAGACGGTGGGAGACATCGCCAAGAAAGACGGAGAGGGCAATCCACTGTTCGCGGAGATACGCAGGCTGGGCTTCATACGCGAGCTGCCGCTCATCGTTCATACACTGAGAGTATTCGCTGAGGGGGAGGTCCGGATCGAGGACGGAACGGTCGTTGCCCATGGCCAACCAGTCCCTGGCGGGTACGATCTCTCGAAGGCGATTGACAAGGCAGTATCCACCTAGCGGAAGAGAAGGCGCTTCTCCCTGCAGGCAGTCGAAAACGTTTATCTATGGCGCAAGACTTCGGAATGCTGGGAGACATGGCTAAGAAGGTGCAGGTCAGGTTCCTACCAGACGACAAGACGATAGAGGTCGACAAGGGCACGGACCTCCTCGACGCAGCGATCGAGGCCGACATCTACGTCGATTCCATCTGTGGCGGTCGAGGCAAGTGCGGCAAGTGCAAGGTCATCGTTCAGGCGGGAGACGTTACCGCCGAGAAGACGGAGCTTCTCGAACCTAGCGAGATCAAGAAGGGTTATCACCTCGCATGCATGACCAGGGCGGAGGGCGATGTCGAAGTCCTCGTCCCTGAAGAGAGCCGCGTCGGGATGCTTCAGATACTGATGAAGGCCGACGTCGTGGAGGCGGAGAAGCTGGACCCGCCCATCATGAAATTCTATTTTGAGCTGAGCGAACCGACGCTGACGGACAACCTGAGCGATCTGGACCGCCTGAAGCGAGCGCTGAGCGACCACGGAATCGAGGACATCATGGGCCCCCTGCCCGTGATGAGGAGGATGAGCAACCTCTTCAGGAAGAGCGAGTGGGACGTGACGGCCACGGTCGTGGAGGACGGCGAGTGCCACGAGCTCGTGCATCTGCAGGGCGGAGATACGTCCGCGAGGAACTTCAGTCTGGCGGTGGACGTGGGAACCACGACTGTCGTCGCCGAGCTCGTGAACCTGAGTAGCGGGGAGATAGTCGCGAAGAAGGCAGCCTATAATAAGCAGGTAATCCACGGCGAGGACGTCCTCACCAGGATTCTTCACGCCGAGGAGGAGAAGGGCGGGCTGAAGGTTCTCAGAATGCTGATTGTGGAGACGATTAACTACCTCCTCAAGGAGATGATGGACGATGCGGGAGTGCGTCGGAACGAGATCTGCTACGCCGCCGCGGCTGGCAACACGGTGATGACTCATCTGCTTCTCGGACTGAACCCCGCGCACATCAGGCGGGAGCCGTACATCCCGTCGGCGAACTTCTTCCCGCTCATCAAGGCCAGGGAGACTGGCATCAAGATCAACCCGGAGGGCTACGTCTACATCCTGCCGTGTCGCAGCAGCTACGTCGGCGGGGACATCACGGCGGATGTGCTGGCGTCAGCGCTGCACAAGACGGACAAGCTCTCCATGCTGATAGACGTCGGGACGAACGGCGAGGTCGTTCTCGGGAACAAGGACTGGATGGTCTCCTGTTCGTGCTCGGCGGGCCCGGCGTTCGAGGGCGGCGAGGTCGATTACGGCATCCGGGCGATGGTCGGTGCGATAGAGAAAGTGGCTCTCACCACGGACCTTGAGGTCAAGTACAAGACGATAGGGGATGTGAAGCCGAAAGGCATCTGCGGCACCGGTCTCATCGACCTGCTCGCGGAGATGTTCATGCACGGTGTCATCGACCGTTCAGGGAGGATCAGACCGCTCAAGATCCCGAGGGTCCGTGACGGCCCCGAAGGCAAGGAGTTCGTCGTCGTCTGGGCGGACGAGACCAGGATATACAAGGACATGGTCATCACGGAGGTCGACATCAGGAACATCATCCGAACGAAGGCGGCGGTCTACGCGGCCGCGACCGTGCTACTGAAGACGATGAACTACTCCTTCGACGATGTCGAGCAGATATTCATCGCTGGTGGCTTCGGGAACTATCTGGACACGAGGAAGAGCATATGGCTCGGCCTGCTTCCTGACGTGGACCCTAACAAGTTCAGGTTCATCGGGAACGGGTCTTTGGCGGGCGCCCGTTTGACGATCCTGTCGAAGAAGAGCAAGCAGGAGGCGACAGACATCGCCAAGAAGATGACCTACATCGAGCTTAGCGTCACACCGTCATTCTTCAATGAGTTCACCTCTGCCATGTTCTTGCCTCATACCAACCTGGAGAAGTTCCCGAGCGCCAGGGAGCTGGTCATCTGACCTTCCGTGCGGATTTCCTTCCGATGACCGTCGGAAGCCTCCCGCACACCGACGTCAAAAAGGCCGTGGAGCTCGTTCTGAAGTACACGCCCGAGATCCCGACCTGGCCACAGCTTCCCCGCCGGGGATTCAAGGAGAACATGTACGCCCAGTACTCGCAGAGCATCCCTGGCGTCCGGATGGAGGATGACAGGATATTCGTAGAACCGGGGGAGGCATCTGAGATCGAGTCCTTCTACGAGAAGGTCATTGAGGAGGATTTGGAATACTTCTCGCTGTCACCCGAGTTCGCCACCGCATTCTTCGAGTTCGAGAGGGCGGTGAAGGGAACCCCCGCCAAGATTGTTCGAGGGCAGGTCACGGGACCCATCAGCCTGGGTCTCAACCTGACGTACGAGGACAAGAGATCGCTTCTGTACGACGACACGTACAAGGAGATCGTCACGAAGACGGTGAACATGACCGCGCGTTGGATGGCAAACCGCCTCTCCGGTCTTCACGAGAACACACTGGTCGTCTTCGACGAGCCGTATCTCAACATGTATGGCTCGGCATTCCTGAACATCAGCAAGGACGAGGTCCTCACATTGTTCGAGGACGTGGTCAACGACCTTGGCGGGCTGAGCGGGTTCCACTGCTGCGGGAACACGGAATGGCCGCTCATCCTGCGGTCTCCTGCCAGCATGCTCTCCTTCGACGCGTACAACTATGGTCACACGCTCTCGCTCTATCCCGAGGATGTGTCAGCCTTCCTGGACCGGGGAGGCCTTATCGCGTGGGGCGTGGTCCCATCGACACCCGACGCCTTTGCAGCTGAGAATCTGCAAAGTCTTATAGGGAAGCTTGAAAGTAATATTGGACTGCTGGCAGGGAAAGGTGTGGACGAGGAAAGGATTCGCAGGCAGTCCCTTGTGACGCCCATGTGCGGCCTATCAGGCCTGAGCGAGGAACAGGCGGAGGCGGCCCTGAGGATGACGAGGGAACTGTCCAGCCACATGCGTGAGAAGTACGGTCTGGAGGACTGAGATGGGAAAGACCATCGCCGTTTCGGGCAAGGGCGGCGTGGGGAAGTCCACGTTCGCGACGCTTCTGATAAAGGCGCTCAGCGAGAAGTCCGTGGTTCTGGCGGTCGACGCAGACCCAAACTCGACGCTCGACGTGATGCTCGGGGTCGAAGTGAACCAGACGATCGGCGATCTCAGAGAGGACCTGCTCAAGAACGTTGGTGATTCATCCCCCGCTATGTCCAAGCAGGACTACGTGGACTATAACCTCCGTATGGCCATGGTCGAGGGCGACAAGTTCGACCTAGTCGCGATGGGCAGACAGGAGGGTCCGGGTTGCTACTGCTACATCAACAACATCCTTCGGACGTATCTGGACCAGCTCTCGGCGAACTACGATTACGTGGTCATAGACAACGAGGCCGGGATGGAGCACCTCAGCAGGAGGACCACAAGGAACGTCGACATGATGTTCATACTGTCGGACCCGACCAAACACGGCGTGGTGACCGCTGGAAGGATCAGGGAACTGAGCGGTAGCCTAGACCTGAAGGTGAAGGATAGATGCCTGGTCATCAGCCGCACCGCCGAGATCCCGGAGCTCCTGAGCCCGGTCATCGAGGAGGCTGGTTTTAACTGCAGGGAAGTGTTCCCCGAGGACCAGAACATAAAAGAGCTCTCCCTGACCGGGGATCCGCTCATCGACCTCCCCACGGACAGCGTCGCCTACGCGCGGGCCAAGGAGATCCTCGCCAAGCTGAACATCTAGCCAGCGCCAACTTCTAGTCGGCAGAGGCAGAACATGAGAAAGGAAGTCACATTCGGCAAGGAATACTCTGGAAGCGATGTCGTTGCGGCCCTCAGATCGGCGGCGCTCAGCACAGGATCGTGCCGTTTCGACTACACTCCTGAGAGGGTATATCTCAAGGCTCAGAAGAAGAAGGAGGTCTTCTCGAACCTCCGATTGATCGTTGGAGAGACGGAGATCTCCGTTCTCGCGGGCGAGAAGAACACGCTCCAGGGGGAGGCGAAGCACTCGGCGATCGCTCTGGACATAGGCGAAGAGCTAGATTGGGACGAAATGGAGGCCTTCGAGAAGCGGCTTCTTGAGGCTCTGGAGAGAGGGCCGACCTATCACGTCGAGCGGGCCGCGGAGAAGGAGGAGGAAATCCAGAAGCGGGAGCTGACCGCCGAGGAACTCGAGCGGGTAGGCAAAGGAGAAATGACGATTCTCGCGCTCGTTCAGGGTGAGTACGGTGAGCGCATCGCCAAGAATGTTCAGGACAACGGTCCCGAGGGCTTCAAGGTGGAGACACTGATGCTCCCGGTGGACCTGCCACTCGTCATCGACGACCCCGCTGAGTTCCTGCCAGAGTCCGTGCCCAAAGCGGACCTAGTGCTCGCCCTGCAGGAGAACTCGAGCGCCGCTCAACTGATCGTAGACATAGTGAAGGCCGCAGATGCGATGGCATTAATCGCACCGGTGGACAGCTCACAGTGGCTACCACTCGGGATGAAGACGCAAATCAAGCGGGAACTCTCAAAGACCGGAATCGCAACCGCGTTCCCGAGGCCCTTTTGCACCCTCGATGCGGTGGGCAATCCTATCATCGACAAGTTCGCTGAATTCTTCGGAAGGCCCATACTGGACGTGAAGGTCGAGAAGAACACCGTGACGGGGACGGAGGTCGTGCGTGACTCGCCCTGCGGCTGCGGGAGGTTCGTTGCCGATAAACTCCCAGGAACTGAGGTCAGGGATGCCGTGGAAAAGGCGGGGCTGGCGCACCATCACTATCCATGCCTGTGCTCGATGAACGTCGAGGACGACCTCGGGGACACTCTGATGCACGTCTCCGGTCTGCAGATGAAAAAGACCGTGGACAAGTCACTCGAGCCGATCAGGAAGAAGGAAGCGAGCTACCTGGACCCGACGCAGATGTAGCTAGGCGCTAGTGTATTCTCTCAGGTACTTCGGAAGGCCGGAGGAATCCCTCGGTCCCACGACCACTTCCCAGCCGGAGTTCTCGTTGAGCTTTCCACTCATCCTCGCCACCTGTCCGGGGATGATGATCTTCTTGTGATTGACCTTGTCCGCAATCCCGCAGCTCTCTATCAGCTCCGTAGCGGTGTCGGCGGTGAACTTGTCCGCCGCGAACGCCGTCATCACGGACAGACCCTCGGAATCGGCCACGAGGAGATAGCTCGGGACCTTGCTGGTCTCGATGTCCCCCGCGACGGTGAAGTAAGTGAGCGAGAAGTTCGTGGTGATCATCACCGGTGAGTCCTCGGCGGGTCCGTTGAGTTCGTATATGCCAGGCTTCACCTGTATGGGCTTCTGCGGGTCTGTGTAGATGTTCTGCCTGAGCGTGAACAGCGGATACATGATGGCCCTGTCCGCCTCCTTCATAACGACGATGGAAGCGTACTTCAGGGTTCCGATCGCGGCTTCCAGACCCTCGCTTGCCCCCTCGCCCTCGGCGAACATGATGATCGGATAGCCGAGAGGTCTGAAGAGCTTCTTGATGGCGAGCCGCCTGATCAGCGTGAGCTCCTGGAACAGCTTGCCCAGGGGTTTCTTGCCGAGGTCAAGGACTATGTCCTCCACGCCCGCCTCCTTCACCTTCTTGCTCAGTTCAGCGAGCTCCTCCAGTCCCGAGTCCTCGAGGACCGCCAGCGGGCAGTTGTTCGCCTTCGCGAGCTCCGCCATCTTCTCGAAGTTGTCTTTGGTCGCGGCGTGAATGAGCGGTCTGTCAGAGCCGCAGACCTTCAGCCCTTCCTCTATGACCGCTGGGTTCTGCGACACGAGCGCGAGCGGTACTGACGTCTTTCCCTTCACCGCGGAGACGGCAGAGGAGAACTTCGCTGGATCGTCCGATTTCGAGCGAATTGCGATCATGTCGAGTTGCATCTCCTGCCCCACTCGCTCGAACTTCATCTCCCCGGCCGCCTGGACCTTGGACTCTATGTCTGGAGAGTCATCATCGACCATCAGGGCGTACGCGACAGGATGGTAGAACGTCTTCTCGTGCCTATGCATGACGACCTCGTCTCCCATCTCAATCTCCCTGTCCCCAGAGCCCACCTTCACCAGTTTTATCGGCGGTGCGGCTGAGGATTCCAGCAGTTCCTTTGCCTCGTCCGAGACGTCCGGACAGGCGTCGATGCTCGCCTTCTTGTTGGCCAGCTGCATCGCGAATGCCAGGCATGTTGGGAACCCACATTTCCCGCAGTTCGTCTGCGGCAGTTTCTTGTAGATGTCCAGGGCAGTGAGCGCCATTACTGCTCGCCTCCTCCGTAGAGGTTCTTGACGGACTCCTTGACGTGCTTGACGGCATCCGGATGTCTCATGAGAAGCGCGTCCGCGCCCGCCAGTAGGGCGGACAGACCGGTCGTGGCCTCCCAGAATATCGCTCGGGAGGTGGAATCCCCGGTGTCGGCGTCCTCCTTGAACGCCTCCCTCGCGTTCCAGACGCGCGCTGTCCCGCACATCATGGGAACCTGAAGAATCTTATCTCCCATGAGCGCGGCGAGCCGGATCCTCTCGATGACCGAGTACGAGTACTCGAGCCCGTATCCTAGGCCCGCCTGAAGCGGGTCCATGACGATGTTCCCGAGCTTGACACCGAAATCCGTGAGCAGGATGTTCATCTGCTTCGCCAGGTTGATGTCCAGATTGCTGAACGCCACGATTCCATGGTCGTTGGACATGGTCGCGACGGATATCGACTTGTACGCGGCCTCCTCCGCGAGACCGAGAAGGCATCTCTCGCCGGCCATAACGTTCGAGGCCATCTCGAGGACCTTGGCGTCCTTCTCCTCATCTCCGGAGCCGTAGATCAGGAGCGGGACTCCGACCGCTTCCTTGAGTTCCTTGATCGTCTGTTCAGCGTCCTCGACCGAGCGGTTCTCCTCCTCCGGGTTCGTGCCGATCATCCTGATGCAGATCATGTCCGCGCCGTATTCCTCGACGCACTTCTTGGCCCACTTACCGGGGTCGTCGATGACATCCTCGAAGGGCTTCCTCGCAACCTCTGGATAGTCCTCTCGGACGATGTCGAAAATCTCCATCCCTATCGGCGGCTCGTTCGGATACTCGCCCTCAAAGCCGAGGAAAGGCAGGCTCGTTGCCCCTCCCAGGGCAACTTTGCTCGTCCGCGTTCCCCCCTCGCTCTCGAGGGCTCCGATGACGACTTGTCCAATCTTCCCTACCCACTTCTCCTTGGGCAACTCCAATGCCATTGTACCAAGCCCCTACAGCATAGATGGTAACTTCAGAGCTGGATGCTCCTTCTCTGCGAGGAACTCAAGCAGCTCCGCCGATTCCGTTGCGACCGTCTCGTCAGCGATCTTGTCCACGAAATCGGGAATGCCCAATTCCTCTGCTCTCTCTTTAAGTTTGTCGTACATCGCGTCCTTGAGCTCCTTCGGCATCCAGACGATCCTCTGGAATCCGCCATCCGCGCTTATGAACTTGTTCGACAGTAGGTAGTACCTTCCGACGCCTATGAACCCAGGCATCTGCAGTCCGCCGCCCACAGTTCCAGCGAGCGTGGAGAACTTCATCCCCAGGGGCGTCATCCCGCCGTGCTCCCGGTTTACAACGACGACGCCGTTCGCCTCAGGAACTATGCCGACGATGCATTCGAAGCAGCCGCACGATGTCATCGGGTCCTCCATCATGGTGTAGATGTTGAACTTGTCCAGCTTCCCGTGAGAGTGCTCGATTACCGCCTCGTTCACGCCCTCCCACTGGCCCTTGACCTCCTCTATAGTGGTCTTCTTGTCAATGGGTTGATTCGGACCCGTCGGCGTAATCTGATTACTGGCCTTGGCGTCCAGCCAGTTGATGGCGCCGCAGAGCCCGAGCCTCTCGGGAGTGATGATACACACGTGGTTCGGGGCAAAGCTCTGGCACAGAGTGCAGGTGTAGAACGTTTCCACGGCCTCGTCGGTCATGCCTCTCAGGCGTTCGTCCCTGTAATCGTAGGATTCCATCGCCTCCGGAAGGTGCTTCTCGATTTCCGCCGGGTCCGTTGTTATGGTCACCTGAACACGGCTCAACAGTCCGCCAAAGTCGTCGTGGAACTTGGCGTGCAGCACGTCGCCGAAGTGCTTGAACCTCAGTCCCTGGCCGACACCGTCCTTGCTGAGCCTTATCCAAAGAAGGTTCCTCTGGCCCGTGTGCCACCCGCCCTCGGTGAAGTTGATGAACTGATGTATCCTCCTCTCCAGGACAGACTCGAAGTCCTTCTGCATGTCCTTTCCGTAAACCTCGACTACGATCCCGAGCGGGCTGCCGCTCCCTTCCTCGAGCTCGTCGACATCCTTCCCGATCATGGTTATCTTGCCGTCCTCGACCTCGTCCGCCTCTCGCATCTTCACCAGCTCGAAGACGGGCGTCTTGGAGGGTCCACCGCATTCCACGTATGTGTCCGGTTTCCTGACGGTCTCGCCCTCGAACGCGGGTCCGTACGGGACCGGGATGTCGACGGCTGCGAGCTTGACCTGCATGTCCCTTACTTCGATGGCCGTCTGAACCATCTGGTCGTAGTCCTTCTGCACGATGTACTTGCCCGGGATCTCCTCTACATCCTGGTCCGTGATCGTCGGGGAGCCGTTGAACATCACGGCGAACTCGGCTGCGACCTTAATCTGGTCGAGCGGGCCGAACTGGAACACCACGACCTTGGGTCTCGTCTTGAGGTATTTCAGCAGTCCCTCTCGGTCTCCGCGCTTTATCCCGCCGAAAGCGAGGGCGGCCCTGATGGCGAAGCTCAGGCCGTGTATCGCCTGCGTGAACTCGCCGAGGGGAAAGAGCATTATGTCAGTCCCCATCTTGATTCCCTGGTCCTCGAGCTGCCTGATTATGTCGAATGTCGCCATGAGCAGCATGCCCTTGTTCTGGAAGTCCCTCACTATCCTCGCTAGCGCCTCCGGGTCCTTCGCCTTTCCGACGAAGACTACAGCACCAGGGATGGTATCGTCGACGAACGCTATGCCCAGATTCCTGAGGACGGGATCGCCCACGAAACCGCAGTACTCCTGCTTTCCTGGCGGGGCCTCGTTCTCGAACGGCTTATCGTTATTGATGTACCGAAGCGCCTCCACGATCTCGGCGGACCACATGGTGGCCTCACCGGCCGTTAGCGCGTTCTCGAGAGTAGGCTCGTGCCTTATCTTCCCCCTGACCTCTCCGAGGAGGGCGGGAAGGTCACTGAGCGTCTTCACGGGCGTCGTCGTCCAGCCGTAGAAGCAGGGAAGCTCGTATCCCGTGTCTGGATACTCGATCGTCTGGTTAGGACCGTATTTCCTCAGGGCGCGGTTCAGGAGAACGTCAGCGTAGCCGGTTGCCGTTATGGCTCCGGAAATCGCCATGCTGAACAGTTCCGTCTGTGTGACCTTGGTCATTCCTCCTCACCTCCGTCAGCCGCGACCTCAGGTTTCTCCGCGAAAACATCCTCCTTGGTCTCGCCGGACCAATAGATGGTCTCCTTGTCCTCACCAATGCCCAACCTCCAGCGTCGGTTCTTCACTATGTTGACCAGTTTCCTGGCAGCTTCGTCCGGGTCCTCCTCGAAGACGAAGTAGCCTCCGTAAACGTCGCGGGCGGTGTTCTCGGCTATCTGCACCACGAGGGGACTTCCATGTATGAACGGTAGCACCGCCACGTGGGTCGGCCAGCCAGTCGCCACCAGCCACGTCCCTATCACGACCGCCTTCTCGCTCATGTCCTCGGGCGCACTCGCCACGACGGGAAGGTCCTTGATGTCAATTCCCATCTTGTTCGCGAGCATCGTCATGAAGTCGTGTATTCGTGAGTTATCAACGCAGGACCCCATGTGCCAGACGGGCGGGAACGGGCCGTCGAAGCCAAACTTCTCTCCAAGCTCGGTGAGCACTTCCTTCAGACCTTCTCCCGCGAGGTCCTTGGTCGCCTTGGAGTTCGTGAGTCCCGCTCTGACGTAGGCGCCCGCGGCACAGCCTGTCGAGATGACAAGGATATCGTTCTTGATGAACTCCTTTGCGAGGGTCAGATGATTGAGGTCATGGCAGGTCTTCACATTGTTGCACCCAACGAGTGCTGCGAATCCTTGGATCTTTCCCTCTTTGAGCTTGTCCGCAAGATATTGAAGAGGATCATCGGAGGCCTTGGACAGAATCTCCATGATCTGTTCCACGCTGAATCCGACACAGGAAGTCTCCTTCACATCCGGTATGTGAATGGCATTCTCATTCCTGTCCTTGTAGGCGTTGATGGCCAGAAGGAGTATCCTCCGTGCATCCTCCTTCGCGCTCGCGGGATTGAACTCTATGTGGATATCACCTGTCTGCCTGCAGAGGTCGGACGTCGATATCAGCTTCGTGTGGAAGCAGTTCGCCCACATCCCAAGCGAGGGCAATATACACTGATAGTCGATGACCATGGCGTCAAGGACACCAGTCATGATGGCCAGCTCCTGGGAGGCGAAGTTGGTCGCAAGCGGAATCCCCCGCCGCATGAGCAGTTCGTTTCCGGTGCAACATATCCCTACGATGTTTATGCCGTCCGCTCCAACTTCCTCGGCGGCACCCTTCATCTCCTCTGCAATATCGCACATGATCTCGCTCAGTACGGGGTTGTGACCGTTCATCGCGATGTTGACGGACTCCTTCTTGAGCACACCGAGGTTCGACTCAGTGAACGTGAGCATGGGAGTTCCGAACAGGATGTCGCTCAGGTCCGTGGATATGTGCTCACCGGCCAGATCGGCGAGAGCGCATTTTATCCCGCTGAAGATGAGGGGAACGGGATCTGCATCCACACCTATGTGGGTGCGATGCATGATTTCCACGACCGCGGCATCGATGTTGCTTGGAAGGACACCATATCTGTCCAACATTTCCAGCCTCCTGGGAGTGAGCGTGGTCCGCAACCAGGTGAGTGGTTCGTGCTCTACCCTTGAGAAGTCCTCGAATGCCTCCCCGAGAAGCTCCTTCGTCAGCTCCATCGTGTCCTTTCCATCTACATCTATGCCAACCCTCTGCGCGACGACTCTGAGCTTGTCCTCGTCCTTGATCGAGTAGGCGTCGGCTTTTCCGTCGACAAGAGCCTTCATGGTATGGGCTATGTGTCTTCCGTGGTCGGAGTGGGCAGAGCATCCTGCCGCTATCTTCCTGAGAAGGTTCCTCGAGACGATCGTGTAGGCCGTCGCCCCGCATATGCCTCGCGAGGGTTCCTTGCCGAACGGATTGATCCTGCACGGTCCCTGAAGACATATCGTGCAGCATATTCCCAGCTCTCCGAAGCGGCACTGTGGCTGCATCGTCTCGTAGCGGTCCCACATCGTTGTGGCATCCACGTCCGAATCGCGCACCTTCTCCAACATCTCCAGTGTCGCTGGGTCTACTGACTTCTGTTTCATTTCAGATTCCTTAGCCATGTTATTCCTCCTATTCCTTCACCGTCAAAGCATCAGTCGGACAGGCCGAGACGCAGGCTAGGTTCTCATACTCCTCGCAGAGATCGCACCTGATCGCGACTTCGTTGACCTCGTCCTTCTCTATGCAGTCGAATGGGCATGCCTCCAAGCACTCCCAACATCCCGTGCACTTCTCCGCGTCGAATCTCACGAACCCGTCCTCTTCCTGCGTGATGGCATCGAACTCGCAGACCTCCATGCACTTCGGGTTCTTGCAGAACTGGCACCTTGCGAGGTACGGGTTACCCTTCTTCAGAGAGACCCTGACACGCGGGATCGGCCTCGGCTCCGTAAGAAGGATGTCCGGCCAATTCAAGTGGTCGGAATGCCTCTCCCCGCACGCGGTCTCGCAAGCCCTGCAACTCATGCAGATATCCTTGTCAAACTTGACTTTCTTCACTCACTACCCCCGATTAGATGGCCAACAATCCGGTTATGTCGTATACACCGCTTGTTTATAAACCTGACCTACTTGGCCACCGATTCTTTTCCCATTTCACGAACCGCCAGATGCTGGCTTTTGCGAATCATCTTCGGCAAAAGACGAAGTTCGACTTGCTGCGACGGATGCTAATCCTCGGAGACAAGCTCTCCCGCCGAGGCCCAATTGGACTTCTCCACGTCGTTGAAGACGATCCAGATCGAGTCTGGTGGGATACCCGCAATTCTCACGAAGGCGTCCGTTATAGCTCGCGCGAGCTTCTGCTTCTTCTCCTTGTCCCTTGGCCACATGTAGACGTTTATGAATGGCATGTTGCACCTCCTTGCAGAGCGGAATGCCTTCCTGTGAAAAAAGCTATCGTTCAGTCCGGGAGTCCCAGTTTCTCCCCGATGTCCTCGATTGCCGCGACGATCTCCGAGCAGTCCTCGTCGTCGATTGGTGGGATATCCTTCATGTCCGCCTCGATTATGCACGGCCTATATGGAATCGACCCGACCAGCTCTATGCCTATGTCCGCAAGCTTCGAGCGGGTGAAGTCGTCCTGTCCGAGCGATTTGTTCAGGACCGCGACAACCCTGCCGATGCCCACGTCCTCCGCCAGCTTCCTTATCCTCCCCGCCGTCTCGATGGACTTCGTCCCGGGCTCCACTACGATGACGAGAACGTCTACGCCCTCCGCCGTGCCCCTGCCCAGATGCTCGACCCCTGCCTCCATGTCCATTATCAGGACCTCGTCCCTGTCCAGAACGAGGTGCCTCAGGAGCCGCTTCAGCAACGCGTTCTCGGGGCAGAAGCATCCGCTCCCGCCCAGTTCGATGGTACCTAGGACGATGAGTCTCACGCCGTCCTTCGCGATCGCGCCGTACGTGTCAACGAGGTCGTCCACCTTCGGGTTGAGCTTGAACATCTGTCCGTAGGAGGATCCTGGCCTCACGCCCGTCCTCTCCTCTATGAGGTCCAGCATGCGGGAGAGCGGGACCAGGTTCTTTCTCTCCTCCTCCGGTATCCCCACCGCGGACGCGAGGCTGGGAGACGGGTCGATGTCGACCGCCAGCACCTTCTTTCCGCGCCTGGCTAGAAGTCTCGCCAGGGTTCCCGCTAGCGTGGTCTTGCCCACGCCGCCTTTGCCGGCAATTCCTATCCTCTGGGCCATCGGAGACCTACTTGGAGGAAATGAGGAACCGGTGGTTCACGAAGTCAGCTCTCTTCACCGTCCCCTGGACGGTCTTCATCTCGCCCATGATGTCTATGCAGGTTATCGTCTTGCCGTTCACCTCGATCTTGGCGACGTCCTTCATGAGCTCGGTCTCCTCTCCGCCCATCTCAACGTATACAGTGGATTCGCACATGTTCTCACTGGCTCGGAGAAAGTAAGGAAGGTATTTAACGGTTTTTCGGCGGCTCAGGCTACTTCCGGGTGAACCTTCCCATGATGACGGCTTCGCCGATCTTGTGCTCCTCCACTTCGCGGTAGAAGGCCCTCTTCTCGGTCGCCAGGATCTTCTCGACGTTGAGCGCGTACAGCTTGAAGTAGTACCTGTGAGTCCCACTCGGCGGGCAAGGCCCTCCGTAGTCCTCCCTCCCGAAATCGTTCGTCACTTGGCGGGAGCCCTCGGGCCTCGAGTTCTGAGGCATCTCTCTTGTGTCGGGCGGGATGTCGCTCAGAAGCCAGTGCACCCAGGTCCCCATTGGAGCATCAGGGTCGTCCATGATGAGCGCCAGGCTCTTCGCTCCCTCCGGGACCTCCTCCCAGACGAGATGGGGCGATATGTCCTCTCCGTCGCAAGTGAAGCCAGAGGGGATGTCTCCACCATCCTCGAAGTCGTTGCTCTTCATTCTCATGACTTCGCCATCTGAGTTCACATTTATGATTCTTTCTCCGAACCCGCCTGTTTCGTGGCTTTGTGTATCCCGACCATCCCGAGGAGGAGGGGTTCGAAGCCGACCTCGCTGAAGCCCGCCCCGCGCAGGACGGTGGCAACCTCCTCCGGAGCGGGGAAATTCGTCGCGGATTTGCTGAGATACGTGTACGCGCCCTTGTTCCCCGATGCCGCCCCGCCAACGAAGGGCACGATCGTCCTCAGATACGCGTGGTAGACCTTCCTGAGGACGTCCGATTCGGGTTGGCTTGTCTCCACGATGACGAAGTGCCCGCCAGGTCTCAGCACCCTCAGGACCTCGGCCAGGTACCTGTCGATGGCGGGGTTCTTGTAGAGCAGGTTCCTGAACGAGAAGGCGATTGCCACGCAGTCGAACGATTCGCCCCTGAACGGCAGATGGCCCGCGTCCGCGAGGACCAGCGGCTTCGACCGGCCCGCCGCCATGCTGGCCCTGCCTATCATCGCTTCTGTGAAGTCCAAGCCGAGCACCCTTGACCCGCCGTGGGCCCGCCTCAGGATCGTGAAGAGAAGGTCGCCCGTCCCGCAGCACAGATCCAGAATCGCTCCGGGAGAGTCCTCGAGGCATGATGTCGTGGCCCTCGCCCTCCAACGACGGTCCAGTCCGAAGGTCAGGAGACGGTTCAGCAAGTCGTACTCATCCGAGACGTCCTGAAACATCTTCCTGAGCGATCCAGGTCGATAACCCGCGTGTGCGTCATTCCTAACCATTCCATCGGACCGTTCCACCCTATGAAGAAGTCGTAAGATTTACATAAGCTCTTTGAATTGTGAGACTCAGACTCCAGGTGGAAGAATGGTTCATGTTAGCGAAGTGGGTGAAGTGTTTCGGTGCGAGGTCTGCGGGAACGTCGTCGAGGTCAAGGAAGCTGGTGGCGGAGAGCTCATCTGCTGCGGCCAGGCTATGGTGAAGGTCGAATAGCGACTATTCCGTCCGTTCTGCTGGCGCGGTGATTCTGACGCCAATCTCAAATGCCTTAGCCATGGTCTCCTCGTCGTCCTTGACGCCGCCCCTGACCTCGTCCGTCTGACCGTAGAAAATCTTGTCAACAAACTCGATGTTCGCCCACTTGAAGAACGCCTTCACGGTCGTCAGGATGGGCGTGAAGTCCCTGTCCTGCCCGCCGACCGCGACGAATACTCCCTTGTTCCGACTCTTTTTCCTTCTCTCAAAACCATACGTGCCGTCCTCATGCTTCACGTAGGGCATCAGACAGTTGCAGCGGTCAATCATCAGCTTCGTCTGTGCACTCACGGTGTCGAAGTACAAGGGAGAACCCAGGACGATGACGTCGCACGAGTCCAGGGCGTCATAGATGACATTCATGTCATCGTCGAAGAGGCAGTACTCGGGATCGGGGTCCTTCACGCAGTCCTGGCAGGGCCTGATCTTCAGGTCGTTCAGATATATCTTCTCGGTCTCCGCTCCCTCGCTCTTGGCGCCCTCCAGAACTCGCGACACGAGCAGGTCCACGTTCCCCTTCTTGACCGGACTGCCGACGATCCCACAGACCCTCACGATGACCATATCCCAGACTCTGCAGATACAGAATGCATCTGATGAACCTATGCATTTCCTGCAAGCCGCAGGACGATGGACATTATTCTTGCTTGCCGGATTTGGTCTTCTTCCTCATTAGTGATATCAGGACCAGCAGCAGGATCATGACCAAGATTACGGTATTCGCAGCAATCACGATTTCAGTCACGGGTACCGACTGAGACCTCGTGGTTGCAGTGACGGTGTTGGATGTTGCCTCGATGCCAGCAGTGTTGTGTGATACCACTCTGAAGTAGTACTTCGTACCAGCTTTCAGACCTCCCCAGTTGTATTCCGTGATGTTGCAGTCTTTCACGATGATGGATACAGAACCAGTGAAATCAGGTGATGTGGCTCTTTCGATGACATGTTTCTCGCAATATCTATCATGTGCGTGATGCCAGCTCAGGCCGACGCTGGTTTGTGTGACATCCGAACTGAAGGGTACATAAAGCGAAACCGCGATTACATCTGGCACATCTTCCGTAGTCGCGGCAATCAGAGATGAGAGACTTGTTTCTCCCGTTGTAGCGTGGACTGCTATTCTGAAGAAATAGGCGGTGGATGGTGACAGTCCGCGAATTGAATACTGCTCCGTTGCCTGATTCTCGATAGTGGCTGCCGTGATGGCATCCGAAAAATTCGCAGCAGAAGCGCGTTCGACGACATATTTCTGGAAGCCCTCTACGTCCCTGTTCGCTCTCCAGGACAGATCAAGAGTGTCCCATGGCCTATCGGGATTGGCGACAGCTTCCCGGAAGTATACCGCAGATGGTAGGGTGGTCGCAGAGACCTCATTTGAGGCTTCTCCCTCGAGAGAACATGAAGGTTCCCCCTGGCCATATCCACTTCTGTGCAATACGACGATCTTGAAGTAGTGAGTTGTGGAAGGCGTCAGGCCATGCACGCGAGTCGATCCAGAGCCATAGGCGGTTCCATACCGAGTGTCCAAGCCTGGTGCGAAACTAGGTACGGTTGATGTGTGAACTTCCATCCCGTCAAAATAGCAGATTCCCTCTCCGTCAGGATCTGGTTCCTGATATGGGTGATCTGAATAACGCAATCGCAGTGAACTGCTCTCAATCTCGGTCGGTTCGAAAAGAGTCACCGAAGAAGCGGCCGCTGGCTCAGAAATGGAGAGCGGAATGAAGAGGAATCCGAGCGAAGTCACCGCGAAGATTGCCAATACCTTCCCTTTCATCTTGAGGCCTCCACTTTGTGTTCGAACCTCTCCAGACTATTTGAAACTATTGTGGTACATACCATGTTTTGCACCAGCCGACCGTCAAGTACAGCCACCGCGATATTCCACATACTGACACCCCCTCAGTTGTGCTGGAACATCCTCCTCGAACTAGACTCCTTTCCCACCCATGCAGGAAGTCGATCTTGTCTCTCTCGGATTGTCATAGCATCGCCCTTGCTTGTTCAGTCCCTTTGAGATGCGCTAGGTTGGGTTTGCCCCCACTCGGACAATGAGCGATTCCAAAAGAATAATCTTATGAGCAACTATCACTTGGCAATAGCATGAGGAGTGGTCGCATGGCCAAGAGAACTTACGCGGATTTGGTCTTCAACGCTCGCCTCGAGGATATCGACAAGGAGGTCGCTGACCTCATAGGCTTCGAGGAGGAGAGGCAGGATAGGAAGCTCATAATGATCGCATCCGAGAGCTATTGTCCCAGCCCGGTGAGGGAGGCGGTCGCGTCCGCCTTCGCGAACCTCTACGCCGAGGGGCATCCATCGGTCAGGATGGACAAGGAGGACAGGGGGCTGGCAACGGACTACGAGCACCAGATGACGCATCAGCGCAGATACGCGGACAGGAGGTACTACAAGGGCTGTGAGTACGTCAACGTCATGGAGAACCTGGCGGAGAAGAGACTGGCGGAGATCTTCGCGACGGACGAGATATCCGCGGACGAGATTCACACGAACGTCCAGCCGCTCTCGGGCGCTATCGCCAACAACGCCGTCTACAACGCCTTCCTTGAGCCCGGCGACACGGTCATGGGGATGGCGCTGAACGCGGGCGGACATCTCACCCACGGGAGCGAGGTGAACCGCTCCGGACGGTACTACAACGTGATCCCCTACTACCCGGACGACAGGACCGGCAAGTTCAACTTCAAAGAGCTGAAGAGGCTCGCCAAGGAGCACAGACCGAAGCTTGTCATCGCGGGGTACAGCGCCTACCCGTGGAACATCAATTGGAAGAAGTTCAGGGAGGTCGCCGACGCGGCTGGCGGGGCCATTCTCCTCGCGGACATGGCTCACGTCGCAGGTCTCATCGTCGGCGGGCAGTTCAACAACCCGATAGGATACGCGGACGTGGTCATGTTCACGACCCAGAAGTCGATCTGCGGTCCTCGCGGGGCCGTCCTCCTGACCACGGACAAGGAGAAGGCGAAGGCGCTGGACCGGGCGGTCTTCCCGGGAGAGCAGAGCGGGCCGCACCTGAACAACGTCATCGCGAAGGCCGTGTGCTTCGAGATAGCCAAGACGCCCGAGTTCAGGGAGCTGACGAGGAGGATCGTGGAGAACGCGAAGCATCTGGTGAGCTCGTTCAAGAAGCTCGGGCTCACGGTGGCCTACGGCGGGACTGACAGCCACCTGTTGCTCATTGACCTCAGGGACATCAAGACGAAGACCGGCTACCCGCTCACGGGCGAGATAGCCTCCCGCATCATGGAGCTCTGCGGTATCGTCATCAACAAGAACACGATCCCGTACGATGAGAATGCCATACACCCGAGCGCGGTACGCTTCGGCACGACGTGGGTGACGCAGCGAGGGTTCGGGAAGAGCCAGATGGAGAAGATCGCCGCCTTGGCCCACAGGGTCCTGACGAACATCCAGCCCTTCCACTACGTCGGTCGGGAGAAGGACGTGGGCAGGGGGAAGATCGAGCTCAGGATACTCGAGGAGGTCAAGCGAGACGTCGACGAGCTTGTCAAGGAGGCAAGGAGCGAGGTGCCCGCACCGAGACACGGCTATCCGCACTATGGCACCGGCGAAGGTGAGGAAGTCGAGAATCCTCTTGAGGGGATTCACAGGATGTCCCGCGCCAAAATGAGGAGGGTCGGCGGGTGGAGGATTCCTGCGGTCTATCACACGCCGAAGAAGGACCTCGAGAAGATCTCGAAAACGGCGGGCGTCCTGGACGGCTGGACGCACGGGCTGCTTGAGGTCGTCGGGTGGCGGGCAAGACCCTTCCTCGATGAGGTCTGCACGGGGCCGATTCGTGGGATGGAATTCGGTGACAGCCTGAGGACCCTGGTTCTGGACAAGGAGGGGAGGATAATCGACGATGTCGTCGTGATGAGGGAAACCCCCGACAAGACGGGAAGGGACAGGTTCATCGTTGTTGCAAACCCTCAGAACGCGGACACGGTCAAGCTGTGGTTCCGCGCGCTTTCCGATTCCTACGTCATATTCGATGACGACATCTTCAGAAAGGTCCAAGGTCCCGTCATAGTGAGGGACCTGAAGCGTGATGGGAAGACGAGCATAATCCTGCATGGGCATAAGAGCCTAAGGATGCTGAACAAGCTCTCACCAGAGCTGAAGAAATGGGACGGCAGAGGTGCGGTGAAGGCCTCCCTGGATGGCATCAGAGTCACGATCGGATGGTCCGGGATGCACCTCAAGTGCGAGAGATATCATCTGATCGTCAGCAGGCGCAAGTGCGTGGACCTCTGGAACGCTCTACTGGACGCCGGAAAGAGGATGGGCGTGGGCCCGGCGGGGATGGACGCCGAGCTGGAGATGCGGAAGAGGCGCTACCTCCCCATCTACGGCAGGAGGAAGGCCCACGCGAGCGAGATCGTCCTGAGGCGCAAGGAGTTCATGGACATGACGAAACCCTACTTTATCGGTCAGCGGGACTTCCTTCGCCAGAGGTCGCGGAAGAGGATATACAGGTACGAGCCGGAGGACATCCCGCTGCGGAGGAGCTGCCTGTACGAGGAGCACCTGAAGCTGACCAAGGAGACCTCGATGAAGCCCTTCGCAGGCTGGGAGATGCCCATACTCTACACGAGCATCGCGGAGGAGCACAGGGCGGTCCGCGAGACGGCCGGGCTCTTCGACGTGAGCCACATGGGCGTCCTGAGCGTTCAGGGCAGGGATGCGACGGAGTTCCTGGATGCCGTGACGACGAACTACGTACGATGGCTCAGACCCGGCGAGTCGCAGTACTCCTACGTGCTGGACATCGAGGGGCGCGTCATCGATGACATCTTCATCTACAAGATCGGCGAGGACGATTACATGGTCGTCGCGAACGCCGTGAACGCGGAGAAGGTGTTCGCCTGGCTTCAGGCTGCGAGCACCGGGGAATATCTCCTGAGCCGCGAGCACCCAACGGTCGAGGCGACCAGGGATGTCTCCGTGAGGGACCTGAAGGACCTATCGAGCGGGAGGGACCAGCGGGTGGACATCGCGCTGCAGGGACCCAAGTCCCGCGAGGTCCTCATGGAACTCGTCCAAGGGGAGAAGGACAGGAGGAAGCTCTGGTCGCTCGGTAGGTTTGAACTGATGAGAGCGAGGATAGCCGCCACCCCTCTGATTATCTCCCGCACAGGATACACGGGAGAGGAGTACGGCTACGAGCTATTCATTCATCCGAAGAAGGCGCCCAAGCTGTGGAATCTCATCCTTGAGGCGGGCAAACTCTTCGGCGTGAAGCCGGCGGGGCTGGGGGCGAGGGACTCGACGAGGACCGAGGCGGGATTCCCGCTCTGGGGCAACGAGCTGGCGGGCAAGCACGACCTCTTCCCGACTGAGGCTGGATACGGGTCGTTCGTCAAGCTCCACAAGCCGTTCTTCGTCGGCAGGCAGAGGGCCGTCGAGAAGGCGTTCGACAGGAAGCGGGAGGTCGTCCGCTTCAGAATGGAGAGGAAGGGCATAAGGGTCGTCCGTCCGGGATTGTTCGTTGTGAGAGGGAAGGCGGTCATCGGAGAGGTGACGAGCTGCATCGTCGTCGAAGGCGTCCAGCACGGTTTGGCACTCATCCCGAGGAAGTACGTGGTCGAGGACGCGCTCATCGGGATGGTCTACCCGCCAAGGGGAGCGAAGCTCCTCAAGAAGGATGTCCAGGAGCTCTTGAGCTCTGGCAAGGCGACGATCGAGACAGCCAGAATGCTGCCCAGGCTCTTGATTCAGGAAGAGCCCCAGGAAGAGTAGGCTAGTCCCTGTAGTCCGGCATCTCGTTCATGTTGAGGAAGCAGTCCTTCGAGATGAGGCCTTCCTCGATCCAATCATCGATCACGGGGAACTCTGACCTCTCCACCTTCGTGAAGAGCCTCGATATCTTGAGGACGCCTCCGTCCATCATCTCCCTCAGGATCGGCGCCTGCGTTTTCGAATAGAGCGAGCAGAGCGGCTCCAGATACCCGTTCCTCCATTTCGGAACGACGAGCTCGCTCTCCCCGTGCTCCAGGAGGAGGGTCAGGATCCTCGGGTCCAGATGCGGCATGTCGCACGCGAGGACGAACACTCGCTCGTGTCTCGCGTTCATGAGGGCCGAGTAGAGCCCTCCGATCGGTCCCACGCCGCTCACAATGTCCCCACGAACGTCAACGTCAGCGCCCGCGAAGCCTCCCTGGAGGAAGACGTCGTCCGATAGGGGCGTGAACTTCTCGTAGCACATGCTGTAGAGCGGTCTGCCCTCGATCTCGTGGAGCTGCTTGGACCGCCCGAAGCGGGAGGAGTTCCCGCCGGTCAGAATCGCCACGGAGACATGCATCAGGCAATCACCCGAACTCGATGAATCTGTCCCCGCAGTACAGGTTGAACCGCTTCCCGCGGGCGAAGCCTATCACTCCCATGTCATACGCCTTCGCCAGCTCGATGGCCTCCAACAGTGGTGCGCTCCTGGACATGGCGAGCGGAATCCCCGCCCGCAGGCATTTCCAAATCATGTTGGACGTTATCCGGCCAGTCACGAAGAGGGCCTTGTCCGTGAAAGTGTCGCCCGCGAGGAATGTGGATCCGATGACCTTGTCCACCGCGTTGTGGCGGCTGACGTCGAAGGCCACCGACATGATCTCCATCTCTCCGTCGAAGAGGAACGCGTAGTGGTAAGCGCCGGTCTGCTTGTACACGTCCACGTGGTCGGATATCCTCTTGTGCACGAGCGGGATGTCCGAGGCCCTGACCTTGAGCGGGGAGTCGATCTTGCCGATCCTGTCCCCGATCCTCTTCTGTATGTCCGAGGGCGCCGTGCAGTCCGTCCAGAGTATGTTGTAGTTCCTTCTGTAGGAGATGTCCGAGTCCATGTCGATCGTGACGTCTATCTGGAAGTTCCCGTCCTTCTCCCTCTCCGAGTACGTCTTGATGTCAGAGGGCTCATCGATGAAGCCCTCGGCGAAGAGATTACCGTAAGCGAACTCCTTGATGTTCTGAGAGGAGACTATCGTGTCAAAACCGATCTTCTCGTTGATCTCCAGATGGAGGAACGTCTCTTCGGCGACGACATCCTCGACCTCCTGAACATCGCCGTCTCTCCATCTCTTGATTCTGATCTTCTTCATCCGTCATGTCATCGGCTGGATTGGTAAATAAACCTTGTTCAGCGCACGGGATGGCGCCCGAAAGTGCCCGAAAGTGGTCACTTTTCGTTCACTTCTTACCGCTCAAGTCTAACCCTGTGACCATCCTCAGTATAGGTTGAGGTGATTGAAACGTCCGGAAGAACCACAAGAAGCGCAACCCCCCACAGGGGAACTGGAACGTCCTCGTATGGAGGAGTGAGGTACGTTCGGAACGAGGCGGGGAACGCAGGCGCTGACTGGCTGGCTGCCAGAGCCCTTCGCCCCCAGTAGGAAAGGGGTCATACGGGGCGGACAGGTCCGTCCCATGAACGCAGCGATCGAGCTGGACCCCTCTCTGCATTTTCTGCTTTCACTCATCTCCCCCCGCAAGCTTTTAAGTCTCGTATTCACTCGGGTCGGTCATAGGGGGTTGATTATGCCGGAAGAACCTAAGCATGGAAGCTTCACCCACATAGAAATCCCTGTGAAGGACAAGGAGAAGAGCAAGGAGTTCTATGGCGAGGTCTTTGGTTGGAAGTTTGAGGACGTTCCCGAGATGGATTACACTCTTTTCTACGCGCCGACACCGCCGCATGGTGGGCTGTTCGTCCCAGAAGAGGGCCAGCCTTCACACGGAGTTCTGAACCACATCAATGTGGACTCGGTCGACGAGACGTCGAAGAAGATCGAAGACCTAGGTGGTAAGATACTCGTTCCAAAGACTGAGATCCCGAACATAGGCTGGTTTGCTGTCTTCCAGGATCCCGACGGGGCTGTTCAGGCGCTCTTCGAGAGCTTGCCTCAGCCTCAGGAATAGTCGTTGTTGGTCTCCGAACTCAGTGGCGGCGAAAAACAGTGCCCAGCAGAGCGATTAGCGAAACGAGCGCGAGTGCTAGCAGGCTGGGAATATCGATTTGCTGAGCGGCCTGAACTCCAGCGACTTGAGCGGGATCCGGCTCCGAGGTTGATGTGCCCTGGTTTCCTGGCGGGAGAGATTTGAGTCCTTCATTGCCCGCGGAATCCTTCGGGTCCTGCGGATTGCCCGCCTCATTCATCACAGTCCATGTTCCCGACATAGAGACCTCGATCCAGTAGCCATTGCCCGCTGTCATCGTCTCGATGTCGTTCGCGACCCTAAGGAAGTAAGGTGGCGAGAATGCGTTGAACGTCTCCACTCTAATCGCCCCTGAATCGAATTTCAGGTCCGCGATTGTGTAGCTTGTACCAAATGACGGAAAGCCAACGAGGTTCCACCCTTTTTCCAGGTTTACGAGGGTCGCCGTTGGGACCCTGCCGGCTACGGTCAGATTGGAGCCGCTCATGACGTTTACCCATATCCCCATGTTCGTGCCAATCTGTTCCAGTGTGCAGTAGTTCTTCTGCGTGGAGTAGCTCTTCCAGCTTCCTGCATAGTAGTAGCGCGCGGTGTCGAAGTCCAATGTCCTGAGTACCGCACCTACGGACTCATCCTTCTGCTCCAGCGGGACCGAGAGAAGCTTCCAACCCGGAGCAAGGTTCTTCACATACTTACCTGCCTGGGTCGCGTAAGGCGCCGAGTTGTTGGCTTGGTCCACCGCCCTGATCTGATAGAAGTGGTTGCTGAAGTCCCCCTCTCCGCCACTAGCATGAACGAGGTAGTCCGTGTCAGCAGGTACAGAGCCAAGGAGCACGTAGCCAGTCCCCAACGGATCGTAGGTCGTGCCGTAGTATATGTCATACCTCTGGACGCCCGATTCGAGGTCCGTTGCGAACGTCCAAGTGATGTTGACATCCCGCCATCCGACACCTTCAAGGACTGCCCATACGTCGTCCAGTGTTGTAGGCGGGCTGACGTCGATGCAGAACGGTCCCACATGATAGGCGTCAGGAGCCCAGTTGCCTGCCACATCTCGAGTCCTCACGTGGAAGTACCAGTCGCTGCCCGTCCCGAGTGGCGGGCTCGTCGTGCTCGGGCTTGTCGAGTCCACGTTCGTGTCAGGAAGTGTAGCGGGTGACTGCGTCCAATCGAACGAGTAGCCGTATACGCCGCTCGTCGCATCCCAAGCGCCTGTCCAGCTGACGTCTATAGTGTCGTCCTCTGACCAAATCCCGACACCATGACTCGATGAGAAGCCGTCGGGGTTGAGCGGGGCGGTGGCATCCCTGTCGAAGGTGCCGATGTTCGTCATCTCGAAGTTGCCGACGTTGTCCACCGAGTAGTACTCCACCAGGTAGTTCCCGTCGACAACGACATCCGGCGGCGAGAAGTACACGGTCCATGGTGCACCGTTGATCCTGTAGGTCGTCACGTCCACGCCGCTGTGATTGTCCGCAGGCATGAGAATGATGTTGACGTCGGATACGAACCAGCCGAAGTCGCCCACCGTTCCGGTGAAGGCGTGAGTGGTCCACGGATCCTGAACATCTATGTAGAACGGGCCTACGTGATAGGCGGTCGAGGCCCAATTTTCCGCGTTATCCCTCGCCCTGATGTGGAAGTACCAGCTATCGCTCGGACCCAGCGGGAAGCTGGTGGTATTCGTGAAAACGGAACTTATCATATTGATCGGCAGTGTGTTGGGGTTCAACGACCAGCTGTGCGAGTAGCCGTAGACGCCGCTCATGGTGTCGGAGGCCCCTGCCCACTCCATGTATATAGTGTCGTCGCCTGACCACACGAGTATCGCATGGCTGGAGCTGTGGCTGTTCGGATTCTCGGGCGGCGTCGTGTCTATGTAGAACGGTCCGACGTGGTATGCACCTACTGCCCAGTTGCCAGCTTTGTCGACGGTCCTGACATGCACGTACCAGCTGTTGCCGTCGGTGAGCGCGAAGCTGGTAGTCTCTGCCTCCGTCGTGTCGACGGTCTCCGCGGGTACTGAGGTCGGACTCATCGTCCATTCGACCGCGAAGCCCCCGATCCCGCTAACGTTGTCCCAAGCCCCATACCACCGTATCCACACGGTATCGTCGTTCGACCAAACCGATGGCGTGTGCGAGGAGGTGTGGCCGTTCGGGTTCATCGGGAGCGTGTCGTCGATCGTGACCCGAGCGGAGTCCTCCGTGGAGTCGGAACCGTAGTCCGCTCTCGCGTACACGGTGTGCCAGCCCTCCAGCAGGGACGATGTGTCCCATTCGTAGTACCAGTTCGCCGTCCCCGTCGCAAGCGTCCAAGAGGCGTCGTCTATCTTAACGTAGACCTCATCGATGACGCCGTGGCCGAGCAGTAGGACGTCGTCCACGTAGGCGCCCTCTGCCATGCCGCTGCCATCGCTGTGGAAGTGGAATCCTATCTTGGTTGCGGTCGTCGGGATCGGGACCGTCGAGCCCTGCCATCCGCCGCTGTCACCCGTGTGCGGATCGACGTAGTTCCATGCCCCATCGTAATATGTGACGTAGATGTAGTCGACGCCGCTCTCGGAGTCCACCCAGTAGTTGTACGTGAGAGTGGCCAGGTCGTGCCCGCTCAAGTCGACGTCGTGCTGCATATAGGCGTCCATGTCGTTGTCGTACTGCTGCCTGTTGCCGTTGGGCAGCCCGCCGATGACCTCGATGTCGTCGACCCGCATGTGCTGGTCACTCGTGCCGTGATAGAGGAACGCGAGATAGACGGAGGGGTCTCCGGCCGCAGCCGAGAGATCGATGCTTTGAATCCCCTGCGTCGTGGACATCCACGTTCGAAGTCCCGTGAACGCAGGGTAGTTGGCGCTCGTGGAGTACAGCACGCTCGCGTACTCGTCTCCGTCGCCATGCTGATAGTCCAAATAGAACGTGAGGTTGAGCGAGGACTGGGAGCTGGCATCGAAGCCCGTGCTCATCTGTAACCATTCCGTGATGTCGGTACCCGGTCCCGCATTCAAGCTGCTACACTCCGCGATGTAGTCGCTTCCCGATTCCAGCTTCATCTCCCACGGGTGCGAGTCCGGACCCATGCTGAGGGTCGTCCAATCCGGCGGCATGAGGCCGCCGCTGTCGAAATCCTCCGTATGAGCGGTCTCGAGGTACTCTCCGAATGCCGCGGACCACACGCTCGTCACACCATCGTAGTACGTGGTGTTGGTCAAGCCCCAGTAGTCCTCACCTCCAGAGCTCGTGCTGTCGCCCACGACCCAGGTGCCGGGCCACGAGCCCTCGAAGTCCTCTCTGAGAACGACCGTCCACATCGGGTTCGTCGCCAGTCCCGAGATGTTCACGAGCCCGTTGATGTTGTCGCCGTCGAGAGGGCTCAACATCCTCATGCTCGGGTAGAAGGAGACCGTTACAGTCCCCGGCGTGTCCTCCGGCGTGTCAGGGGATTCGTCCGATACACGCGTGTAGACGCCTGGACTGTATCCGCCCTCGTAAAGCTCAATCTTGTAGGATGTCATCGTCGAGTAGTCTGTCCCCGTGCCGACGCTGAGGAAGAAGAGGTTTTGCCCGGTCCTCCACTCGTTCTTGAAGTCGGTGTAGTCCAGCGCCATGAAGGCCGGGAAGTCGTGGTTCCCTCCCCTCCACCAGGGTAATCTAGTGGCGGTGGGGTCGTTGATCGGACCGATGCCAAGAGTCACGGGAGCGTTTCTGCCGCCCTGGGGGTCCATGTTCACGATGCCGAGCAGGGACGGCTCGTGGTTGATCCTGTCGCGGAATCTGATGGCCATGTTTGGAAGCTCGTCCGCGGCCTCGTAGGTCATCCAGTAGTAGCCGTTGCCTCCCCAAGCAGAGCCCCAGCCAGCGCCCCAGGAATTGACGACCTTGAAGGCGCCGATCTCACCGTCGTCCTCCTTGCTGTCGTTGTATCCCACGATGGTGTTCGCGTGATTGGGATTCCCCGTTACATGCTCGGTAGAATTGATAATGTCGTCGCCGCTTCCGAGTCCCCTTCCGTAGTTGCCTGCATCCAGGACTATCGAGATGGCGTATCCCTCGGCGACCCACGCCTTGATGATGTCCGTGTTGGACGGATCCGTGAACTGGTAGTCCAGTCCGCGGAACTCGGGTGCACTTCTCCACGCGTCCTCATCGCCCCAGGAGATCGCGTCGCCATCGTCGTAGGGCATCTCCGCCCAGACGGAGTTCCCGACGGTCTTGATGACCTCCATGTTTCCCGACGGCCAGGAGCCGGAGTCGAAGCCCGAGTTTGCCTTGTTGTACACGAAGGCCGGGCTCATAAGATGGTTGTTGTTCCCCGTGGATGCGTCCGTCCAGTTCAGGTCCTTCGCCTGGTTATAACCGTTTATGTAGTATGCGACGGACCAGGCCGAGCAGGAGCCCTGGCTCTGCTGGCTTCGAACTTTCGGAAAGTGCGGCTCCTGTGAGTGGTCGACCATGGGCTCGAGCATCGGGTCGTTGACGCCGTCGATCCACAATATGCCGATCATGGCCTGCCATTCAGCCTCCGTCGGCGGGGCGAGTCCTGTGCCGAACCCGTCGAACAGTATGTTGTAGTTCTTCTGCGGGTCCCGCACGCCGAACTCCGCCTTGAGCCTCTCGACCTCCTCCGCGGTGATAACGTGAGATTCGTAGTGGAAAACCGAATCCGCCTGGACATCCGTGAGCTCTCTCGCGGGAGCTTCTGACTCTGGCGTGGCCAACTGCCCGCCTGCAAACGCAAAGGCCGATGTCGCCATGAGTATGACAGCCAGAATCCAGGTCTGGATGGTAGATCCACTCTCGTTCCGTGACATGAATTATCTCCTTGAGTGGGAAATGGAATATGAACAGTCGTTGTGTCTGAGTTTTCCTGCCCACATATGTCTTCCCGTTCTTCTGCATGACGAGCGGTGACCGAGAACCTCATGGATTGAACACCGCACGAGTCCAGGACATGGATTGTCTGGTCACCAAATAAGGCTTTTGCTTCCTGTATTGAGAAGTGGAATATCACAGCAGGTATCACACATACATGTGGTTTCGACTCGCAAGCCGTCGCCATTGGGACAAAATGATGAGAATGCATAGGGATTCCTCGGAGGGGGCTGGAACAGGGCAGGGTGAGGCGACAATGGAGCATGTAGGACGGTCGTAGCGATTCAAGCTACCCGCGTGCGGGCCGTGAGCAGGCTGCAAGCAGGCTAGAAGCAGGCTACAAGCATGCTGCATGCGAGCCCATGCGACCCACATGCGACCCCCAAGCGTGAAACATGCGAGGAAGAAGCTAAAAGATGCGAGGATCATAGGGGAGAGATAGGAGAACCTATAAGGCTCCCGCGTTCCTCAATCCGTCAAGTACCAGGAACGTACTGCTCTCCCTGTCCTTCTTTCCCCAGCTTCCGTCCTTGTTCTGCCTTCTGATGACGGAGGGCAGCGCGTTCTCGATCTGCATCCTCGCCATCTTGGACTTCGCCCGGGAAATGCCGTGGAACGTGTGATAGAACGGATAGCTCTTCCACGCTCCTGTCCTAGTCTGCTTCTCCGCTAGATACTTCAGGCCCTCCTGGACCCGCTTTGTCCTCGCGCTGAGCGGGTGCTCTATCAGCACGCGGAGTACGTTGATCGTGCACCACGCACCGCACCAGGTGGGCGTCCAGAACTTGAGGTACGACCTCACGGTCTGCTGGACCTCTTCCTTGTCGTCAAGACCGAGAACGTGGAAAAGATGGACCGCGTACGCCGTCTGATAGAATATCGTACATCCTGGACCGAACTCTCCGTATGATGTCTCGCGCATGAGGCTCGGGTCCCTCCTGTTTCCGGAGTAGAAGAACCCCGGATGGTCGTGATACGTGGATTTCTGGGTCGTCAGCAGCCAGTCCAGTCCCTTCTTCATGCTCCTATCATTCTCCCCGTACCCGAGAAGCGCGAGCTTCCAGAGGTTGTTGGCGGTGTGGACGAACAGCTGATTCCAGCTTCCGTCATCGGACTGTTCGGAGGTGATTTCTTCATGCAGGTTTCTCCGTAGGCCTGCATCCCCCTTCTTGCTGAACACAGCCCTCCTGAGGTACACTCCGATTGGCGATTCCAGATCCTCCAGGAAATCGAGCGGGTCCGCCCTTAGCATAATGGCATTCATGAACTCACAGTCCCGGATAGCTTGTGAGCCCATTTAACGCTTCCCTCGGGGGAGAGTGAACCTCGTAAGCCTTTAATAGATAACTTGTATTGAATACTACATTGTAATCATTACAGATAAGGTGCCCAGAGGGTGAACGGATGGATACAGAGAAGTACACTGGAATACTCCGCGAAAACGGAATAAAAGTAACACCACAGAGACTCGAGGTCCTGAGATTCCTGGATAAGAATAGAATCCATCCCACCGCCGACGACATCTACAGGGCACTGAAGAAGGACAACCCTTCTCTATCGAAGACGACGGTCTATAATGTCTTGGACATCCTGAGCAAGTATGGGCTGGTTGAGGTTCTAACGATATCCGGCACCGAGTCCAGATACGACTACAAATCGACTCGACATCAGCACTTCCTATGCACCAGCTGCGGACGGATAGTGGACATCCACATCAAGGGGCTCTGCATGGATTGCATGCCCGAGAAGGGTCATAAGGTTGAAGAGGTCCACGGCTATTTCAAGGGCACCTGCAGGGATTGTCTGAAAGGGGTCGGAGGCTGATCGGGTGGACAAGGTCGAGATAAAACCCGGCATATACTGGGTAGGTGCGATTGACTGGGACCTCAGGGACTTCCACGGCTACACGACGGACCGGGGCTCAACATACAACGCATATCTCATAGTTGACGAGAAGATCGTGCTCGTGGACACGGTCAAGAGACCTTTCTTCGATGAGATGCTCTCTCGGATCAAGGAGATCGTTGACCCCGCCAGGATCGACTACATAGTTTCGAATCATGTTGAGATGGACCACTCAGGCTCATTGCCGCTTATGCTGGATGTAGTGCCTAACGCAACAGTGCTGGCATCCCCTCGCGGTAAGAAGGGCCTTGTTAGGCACTACAAGAAGGATCTGAACCTGAAAGCGGTGGAGTCTGGTGAATCACTCAAGATAGGGGAACGAACACTACAGTTCGTACACATCCCGATGGTCCACTGGCCCGACTCGATGGTCACCTACATCCCGGAGGAGAAGTTGTTGCTGCCGAACGATGCCTTCGGGCAGCACCTGGCGACGTCAGAGCGGTTCGATGACGAGATCTGCTGGGACATACTCAAGGAGGAGGCCGCCAAGTACTACGGCAACATAGTCCTTCCCTATGACGGGCAGGTGAGCAAAGCACTGGATGCTCTCTCTGGGCTCGACATCGACATGATAGGACCGAGTCACGGGATCATCTGGCGGACTTGGCTGCCGAGGATTCTTGAGGAGTACAAGAAGTGGTCCAGCCACGAGACCGAGAACAGGGCGGTCATCGTCTATGACACGATGTGGGGTTCCACTGAGATGATAGCCCGTAAGCTCGAGGAGGGCCTGAGAGAATCCGGGATTCCTGCCACGAAGAGGAACCTGAAGGTGAGCCACATGTCCGATGTGATGACGGATATCCTCACATCCAAGATCGTTCTTCTGGGCTCCCCAACCCTCAACAACCAGATGCTTCCGACGATGGGCGGGTTCCTGACTTACATGAAAGGACTCAAGCCGCTCAACAGGATCGGCTTCGTCTTCGGCTCCTACGGCTGGGGCGGGCAAGCTGTTGGACACATGGAGGACATCGTGAAGGAGCTCAAGTGGGAGATGCCCTTGGAGAGCATCAACATCAAGTTCGTTCCCGATGAGGATGAGTTGGACAAGGTCAGACAGATTGGATTGGAATTGGGAAAGAAGGTGAGAGAATGAGTGTGAAAGGAACAAGAACGGAGAAGAATCTCCTGGCGGCTTTCGCGGGAGAGTCGCAGGCGAGGAACAGATACTCGTATTTCGCGAGCGTGGCAAAGAAGGAGGGCTATGAGCAGATCGCCGCCATCTTCCTTGAGACAGCCGAGAACGAGAGAGAGCATGCCAAGAGATACTTCCAGTATCTGGAAGGCGGAGACGTCGAGATTACTGCCGCTTATCCGGCGGGCGTGATCGGCGACACCGCCGCGAACCTCGAGGCGTCCGCCAAGGGAGAGAACATGGAGTGGACCCAGATCTACAAGGAGATGGGCGACGTGGCCGAGGAAGAGGGTTTGCCCGAGATAGCGGCTCAGTTCAGGAACATCGCAAAGGTCGAGCGGCAGCACGAGAAGCGCTACCTCAAGCTGCTCGAGAACGTCCGCGGCGGGAAGGTCTTCAAAGTCGACGCACCGATGAAATGGAAGTGCAGGAACTGCGGGTACATCCACGAGGGCACGGAGCCGCCGGAGAAATGCCCGACCTGCCTGCACACAAAGGCTTACTTCGAGCTCCTGGCGGAGAACTATTGAGCGGGGGAAAGAATGGAAGACATCGTACCTGACGCCGAACTCGACTGTGTGGGGCTCTTCTGCCCCATGCCCATCATGAAGACGAAGCAGGCGATTGACAGCCTCGATGTCGGTCAGATACTCATGGTCGAGGCAGATGACTCAGCCTATGAGGGCGACCTCAAGGTTTGGGCCAAGAATATGGGACACGATATAGTCAGGTTCGAGAGAGAAGGAACAATGATGACAGCATACATCAGGAAGACGAAGTAGTCCGCGGGGAAATGCCATGGAGAGAATATTCCTGGATCACGCATCCGTAACGCCTGTCGACGCGAGAGCGCTCAGGTTCGCTGAACCGTATCTTGCGGGCGGCTACGGAAACCCCTCGTCCCTTCATTCCGTCGGTCTGGAAGCCAGGCGGGCCATTGAGGATGCCAGAACGAAGGTCGCCGCCCTAATCAACGCGGAGAAAGAGAAGACGATATTGTTCACGAGCGGGGCAACCGAGGCGAACAATCTGGCGATTAAGGGTGCGGCTCTCAGGAATGTCGGAAAGGGAAAGAAGGTCGTCTCCAGTGCGATAGAGCACATGTCCGTCCTCAACCCGATGAAGGATCTGCAGAAGAACGAATTCGAGTTTACCACGGTTCCCGTGGATTCGAGCGGCATTGTTGACCTCGAGAAGCTGGAGGACTCGGCGACCAGGGAGACCACGGTGACGTCGATAATGTACGCGAACAACGAGATCGGGACGATTGAACCCATCCGAGAGATCAGCGAGATTGTGCATGAAAAGGGCGTATACCTTCATGTGGACGCGACCGCCGCGGCAGGTCGGATACCGATAGATGTTCAGGCGGATGGCATAGACCTGCTGACGCTGTCCTCCAACGACATGTACGGTCCCCAAGGAGCCGGTGCATTGTACGTGAAGACAGGCGTCAGGATCCAGCCGGTCCTTCCGGGCGGAGGACAGGAGCGAGGGCTCAGGTCAGGCACCGAGAACATCTTCGCAATCGCCGGCATGGGCGAGGCGGCCAGAATCGCGCGTGAGGAGATGGGCACGGAGAGCGCCCGCCTGAGCGAGATGAGGAACAGCCTGATCGAGGAGATACTGAAAATAGAGGAGACCTACCTCACCGGGCATCCGACGAAGAGGCTGCCGCACCACGCGAGCTTCCGTTTCAGCCACATAGAGGGTGAGAGCATACTCCTGATCATGGACGCCCAAGGCATACAGGTCTCGACAGGCTCGGCGTGCTCGTCAAAGACGCTGGAGCCGTCACACGTGCTGTTGGCCATCGGGCTGAAGCACGAGGAGGCGCACGGTTCCATGGTCATGACGCTCGGACGGTCGAACACGGTCGAGCAGGTGCCCAGGGTCGTGGACGCCGTGAACGAAATGGTCGTGAAACTGAGGAAGATTTCATCTTTGGGCAAGGAATAAGGGTGATAGAATGGCACAGCAGATAGGATACAGCAAGAAGGTGATGGAGCACTTCATGAACCCGAAGAACGTGGGGACAATGGACGACGCAGACGGTCACGGAAAGGTCGGGAACCCCATCTGCGGGGACCTCATGGAGATCTTCATCAAGGTCAAGGACGACAAGATCGAGGACATCAGGTTCCAGACGTTCGGTTGCGGCTCGGCCATCGCGACGAGCAGCATGGTGAGCGAGATGGCGAAGGGGATGCGCTTGGACGAGGCGATGAAGATCACGCGCAACGACGTGGCGGACGAGTTGGACGGCCTCCCGCCCGTCAAGATGCATTGCTCGAACCTGGCAGCGGACGCGCTTCACGAGGCCATCAAGGACTTCAAGCGCAAGAAAGGCGAGATAGTCGAGGAAGAGGAGAAGCCGGCGGGGCACACGTGCGAGCACAACCATAATCACTGTGATACCTGTTGATGGTCTGAAGATGAAGGGAGGTGTAAATGTGTGCGAGAAATGCGGTTGCTCTGAGACCGGGAAGCCGATCAAGTACGAGTGCGACTGTGGGGACGATTGCACGTGCTGCGTCATCGAGTTCGATGAGGAGCCCCAGGCGACACCGTACTGCTGCGGTGCACCGATGAAGCGGGCGAAATAGGGAAGGCTTTCACGCAAGGCCCTCTAGTCACTATTTTCCAGACGCGGAGCTGGAGCACTGCAAAACCCTCGTTTCCACCGAAACATTTATCTGGCTCCGATTACAGAGTCTACTAACTGCAGGCGAAAGTCTGCAGGAGGACAAAACTTGGAAAGAGCCTGGATAAGGAACGACGTAGCCGTGTCTCCGGTTATCGCGACCATATTGATGGTGGCGATCACCGTGGTGCTCGCAGCTGTTTTGTACGTGTTGGTGACCAACCTCATCCCCCCCGAACCAGAACCGCCGGGGCAAGTCGTGATGAGCAAGGAACCCATTGGACCGGACATTTGGGAGTTTCGTGTCACCAGCACACCGACCAACGAGGAACTCAGCTTCTACAAGGTGATCATCCTCAAGAACGGGACCAGAGTTCACACAATGGACCCGCTCGAGGAAGTCAGCAAAGGCAACTATAGATTCACCGACCTCGATGACGGTGGCAGACTGACCTCTGGTGACCGCTTCATCATCACCTGCGAACCAGAGAGCCGCTACGAGCTGAACATATTCTGGAGAGATTCCGGGAACATAAGGGGAAGTGTCGACTGGGAGACCTAAACACTCCCCCCTCTCTATTTTTTTTGTCCTCTGGGAGAGGTTACTCACCTTTCCAGACTCTTCGGAAGCACCCAATGACCCCAGAGAACATCATCTACATCCGAGCACTACTCTCAAGATGAGTGGGAGAGTGTGGAACGACGGGAGAGACTCTGAGAAGAGTGGTTCAGGTCGCATTGGGAATCGTGCCGGTTCTTTCATCTAGGTGTCCGCTCTCTGGTTCACATTCCCCGTCGAGTCAGTGCATGGAGTGCAAAGTATGCGCTTTGTCGACTCGTCAACGTGAGACATGCACACCGTCCTATTGCAGTCCTCGCACACAAGGAACGCCCGCTTGCCGCAGAGGTAGCATCTCTCCTTGAACGGCAGTGTCAGGAAGTTGACCATGATCCCGTCCCATCTCTTGGAGAAGAACTCCATCGGTGTTCTCTTCAGTCGGACCAGTATGAGAACCGCCGCCAAAGTCCCCAGGACCAGGAACGCCGGGCCTATTACGCTGTAGATGACGAAATCCGATACGTACGGGGAGACGGAGATCTGAGCGGGAAGGAATGGCGCGAACACGGGAACAGGCCAATTCGAGCCTATGATGTCAGCCCCGAGGTGGGCAGCGAAGCCCAGCAGGATCACGGAGAATCCCAGCCTCTTCTTCTCCAGGAAGAGGGCAAGGACGAGCGACACGAGCACTCCGAAAAGGAGCGTGTGCCCGAACGTGTGGTGCACGGCCTGGAACAACTGCTCGTCGAACAGAATCGGGATCCCGTCGAGGTCGGGGATGACCCCCGCGAGCAGGCAGAATCGGCGGGTTCGGGTATCCACGTCGAAGCTGTTGGCGATCATCCAGGCAATGAGCGCGTGGTTCAGGGGATCCATGGGCGGTCATACAATCCGCTCTCATGGTATTAATCGTTCCCGTCGGTCCGCTCCAAAGCAGGTGCTGGGGGCGCGCAATGAAGGGCTTTAATAGTCAGTACGAATCTCGTAGGTCTGTATGGAACCGATAGTCTACATCGACGGTCAGTACCTTCCGAAGAAGGACGCGAAGATATCGGTTTTCGATCACGGCCTTCTGTACGGGGACGGCATCTTCGAGGGCATCCGGACCTATGGCGGGAGGGTCTTCAAGCTCGACAGGCACCTCGAGCGACTCTATCAATCGGCCGGGATGATAAGCCTGGAGGTTCCACTGGGCCAGGCCGATTTCAGGGACGTGATTCTGGAAGTCTGCCGCAGGAACGAGGTCCAGGAGGGCTACATAAGGCCCATCGTGACGAGGGGAGCGGGCACACTCGGCCTCGACCCGCGAAGGACCGAGAGACCGACGGTAATAGTCATCGCCACGACGCTGGCACCCCTGTACGAGGAGAAGGCGGAGCAAGGCCTTCGGCTGACCACGTCAAAATGGAGAAGGAACCCGCCGCAAGCGCTCAATCCCAACATAAAGTCCCTGAACTACCTCAACAACATACTCGCGATGCTCGAGGTCATCGAGAAGGGCATGGACGAGGCGGTCATGCTGGACATGGACGGCTTCGTCTCCGAGGGCAGCGCCGACAACATATTCATCTACGACGGGTCGACCTTCATCTCCCCACCGGTGGAGACCAATCTGCCGGGCGTTACGCGGGAGACCGCTATTGAGCTCATTCGCAAAAAGGGTTGGGACTTCAGGGAGGAGAAGTTCAGGATGGAAGCCCTCTATTCCGCGCAGGAGGTTTTCCTCACGGGGACCGCCGCGGAGATAGCTCCTGTCGTTGAGGTGGACTCCCGCAAGATCGGCAGCGGGAAACCGGGGGAGAAGACGAAGGAGCTCACAGCCTCGTTCAAGGAGCTCGTCAACTCGACCGGGACGCCGATCTACGAGTGATTCTCTTCTGGCAGTTGAAGCCAGGTAAGGCGAGCGCCGGCCGTGGACCATCATCCGAACTGTCCACGCCTCTCAATCCTGTTGTTCATGACTATCAGAAGTATGCCCACCAAGAACATGAGGAAAGCCATGAAGAGCCACAACGAGAACACGTGGACCGACGTGCGGGTGGGCTGAGTCGGGGACAAGCTGTACTCCACGACCACGTCCTCCGATTGAGGGTTGGATGTTCCGTAGTCGGAGTTGTCTATCACGAACCAGTACCTTCCGCTCGGCATGTAAGCAGAGCGGTGGACGTACTTACAATTCTCGAGGACGAGACTGTTGTTGCCAACGATCTGCGAACCCCCCAGGTATCGCTGGTAGTCGGCCTCCGTGAAGATGTAGACGTCAATCCACGGGCCCGAGACGACCTCGACGTGATAGTTGAACTCAGAGTAGCTCCTCTCGATTGTGAACTCGCGGCTCAGCGAATCCTCGGCGTCGATACGAACGGTGGCCAGCCCATCGTCTGTCGGGAGGAAAAGGCTAACATAAACACCGACCGCCAAGTAGCAGACGCATATGGCGATAGAGATCATACCCAGACTCTCAGGCTTCATACATCTCCTCCACTTTGGCTGTTACTCCATCTACTGACGTGTACAAAATCGTTTCGGGGATCGAACGCGCTTCGGTCTGTACCAAGCAGAGCAACATCCTCATAATGAGAAAAGGAAAGATGGAGAAGCTCTCGCTTCTCCCTACGTTTTGCTCGGGCTCGTCACCGTCGTTGCCATCTGCGATCGAGTCGTGACAAGTGCACGAGGCCCGCTTTCCTAGCGTCTGCCCACATAATGGTAATGAACCTTCCTGCCCTTCCTCTCCGATCGGATCAGTCCCCTCTCTTCCAGCCTCCCCATCTGGTAGTTTATGCTCGACTGGTGAACGCCAAGGAGAGCAGCGATCTCCTTCTGGGTGACCCCCGGGACGTCCTTGACCGCGTCCACGATCCTCTTCTGGACCTCGGACAGGACCCCGCCGTTCGGCACCGGGATCCTCGTGTCCAGGGTGTAGAATCTCTTGAACCTGCCGTCCGGTCGGGACTTTATCTTGGAGGCCTTCTCTAGGACCCTGAGATGGTAGACCAGTGAGCCGTTCGGGAGGCTCAGGTCCCGCTTTATCTGGCTGTAGTGCTCGCCCGGGTTCATCTCGATGTACTGGTAGATGCGGCCGCGCTCGTAGTTGTCCAGCACGTTCCTCTTCCTCAGCTTCGTGTACAGCGGAACGAGCAGGGACAGGAACGCGAACTTGCCCACCTCCGTGGAAAGGAAGGCTCCGATGCCCGCCCCCAGGGCAATCGCGGAGCCGAGCGTGATCATGAGCCAGAGCGGGAGCCAGAATCCGTCCGCCTTCGAGGGCGCGACGATGACGACCACGAGCTCCCTGTCCTCCGTTATCGTTTCCTGCGTTGAACCGACGGTGTCATCTTTGGCGGCCGTTATCACATGCGGGTTGAAGACCTCGCTTCCCGCGAGCGTATCTATCTTTTGAGTGACGAGCAGCGTGTTGGTCCACCCGTCCCCGCCGGTCAGCGGGGAAGCCACAAGGGAGCCGGAACTGTCGTTGACCCAAACGCGGGCACGATGAACGGGCGAGCCCTCCTCATCGACGACCGACACCCTGAGGCGCCAAAGAACTGTGATCTGGGACGTAGAGTCGAGGTCTATCTGGTCGACCGTGCTGCCCACGCTCTCCACGTCCGAGTCCACCAGGGACATCGCGTCGATGTGGGTGTCTTCAAGCCTTATCTTCCCGCCGTCGTTGCCCAGCACCGAGCCGGACGACCCTTCCAGCAAGATCGCGTACCGCTCGGAGCCATCGATGACGTTGTTCTGAATCACGGGCGATGCGTCCTCACAGTAGACGCCGAACTCCCCGCCAAGGATCGTGTTCTGGAGTATCAGCGAGGATGATTCCGTGCAGTAGACCCCGATCCTGTTCCGCTCGAGACTGTTGTTGAAGACGAGCGGCGACGCGTCGGTCAGATAGATGCCGTACCCGTTGTTGCGTATCGTGTTGTTGGTAAGCTTGACCGTGGAGGCCCCAGCGACCTTGATGCCGATCTCGTTATCCTCGATGATGTTGCCGTCGAACTCGAGCGTCGAGAGGTCCTGGTCCGGGTCGTAGTAGTACGCCACCTTGTTCTTGAAGAACTTGTTCCAGTTGAAGCAGTTCTTCAGCTGGGAGTTGTAGTCCTTCGCCCCGTAGACCGTGTTGTACGAGATCGTGTTGTGCCTTATCCCGTCGTTGTGCGCCTCGTACGTGACGATGCCGTACTCACCGTACGAGATGTCGTTGTACGTGATCCAGGAGTCCGTCGTCCTGTTCTGGTAAATGCCGTAGGTGTAGATCGTTATGATGCTCTCAGTGACCTCGAGCTTGTCCGTGTTGTCGGAGAAGATGGCGTAATCTCCCTCCGTAATCGTGAACTCCTCGATGAGCACTCGGTCTGCCGTCACGAGGAAGACGGTCCCTGAACCGGAGCCCGTGACAATGACCTTCTCCTTGGCCTCGCCCTTGAGCTTGACGGTCTTATTGACGATGACGTGCTCGGGGTAGGTGCCCTCGTACACGTATATCGTGTCACCGGGATTGGCGGCGTCTATCGCCTCCTGTATCGTCTGGTAGTCGGCAGTGCCGTCATCGTCGACGGTGATGATGCCCGCCTTTGTGACGCTGAGCGTGCCCGTCCAGTTGGTGTAGTTACCCATGTACTCGGCCTTGACCTTGCAGATTCCTTCGTTCGAAGCTTCGAAGTCGGTCGAGGTCCCATAGTCCGTTATGGTGCAGACCGTGCTGTTCGTTGTGGTCCAGTTCGCCGGCACATAGCCTAGCGGACCGTCCGTGTTGTTATATGCCATCGCCCAGAACTTATCCGTATCGCCTAGGGTGTAGTTCCTGTCCCCGACCCAATTCGGGGTCCCGCCATTGCCCGAGTCGACTATCATGATGTAGTCGATGTTCATGGGTATGACATCCAGCACTCCCGTGACGTTGTACGTGCCGTTCTGTCCCGGAGGATCTGGATAGTAGCAGTACGCGTGGACCCATGTCGATCCCACGCCCGTCGTGAAGAAGGTTGTGCTGTTGCCCCATTCCGGCTCGACATAGCCCACCTGCCAGTTCTCGGTGTACCAGTGGCACACAACAAGGCCCACGTACCCGCTCGTGAGGTTGTAGCCCGAACAGTAGTACGTGTCGTTCTCCCCGAGGAAGTAGGTCATGTTCCCTATCGGGGTTCCGCCTGGGGCATCGGTTATCGCGATGTAGTCTATGCCGTCGCCCACGCGGAGCCGCCCGGTGTTGTTCCACCGCGTGCGGTTCGTGCCATCACCGGAGTAGACATGTACCCTGGTGGATCCGAAACCGACTGCAGTGAAGGTGACATTGGGACCATAGGTCGGATCGACTTGTCCGACGTCAGGGATTTCGCTATACCAGCTGCAGTTGATGAGTCCCAGATACCCGGTAGTGTAGTTGTAGCTTGAGCAGTAGAACGCGTCGGTGTCAGTGATATTGTACACCATATCGCCTATCGGGTTTCCGTCGGGTGCGTCGGTTACGACGATGTAGTCCACGTCGTCCTGAGCGCTGACGGTGTCAGGAACGAACAGCGAAGCCATCGAAGCGAAGGCGAACGCCATCAGAAGCGTCAGCACCACAGCCTGCCCACGAGCTCCTCCGTTTCCTCTCACAAGAATCCCCTCTTTCAACCCAGTGTCTCATACAATTGGGTTCGAGTGTATAAATAAAGATTGGAATGACATTCAATATTTCGACTGGCCAGGGCTCCTGACCCACGAGATGCCGTGCCTGAATGCGAACGGGATATGTGAGCCAATCTCAGCTCTCTTCCTGGATTTCAGAATCCTCTCCGCGTCTTCTTCTCCTCTTCAAGAACAGCAGCAGGATGGCAGTTACGATTAGGATTACTACCAGGGCCGCGAGGATGAGAGTCCAATCGAATGCAACCGCGGGTAGTGGCTTCAATCTGATCGTCTCAAGGTCCTGGTCCGCATCCAAGAATGTCACAACGATGTTCTCTCTCAGCTCATCTTCATATCCTGGTTTCGTCACCCTCACCGAGTACGTTCCAAAGGCCAAATCGTGGAATGTGAAGCCTCCATTGTCGTGTGTCATCTGCGTTTCGACGATGCCGCCCTCAGAGTCCAGCAGCTGTGCGACTACCCCTCCTAACGGCTCCTCGCTCGAGTCGTCTATCACAACCCCAGATACCGAGCCCGCATCGGCTCCTGTTGTGAATTCAAAGACTGGGCCGTATCCACTGGACTCGTAGCCGTCATCCGCCCAGACTTGCCAGTATAGAGTCTTGAAGGGACCAGCCGTGATGTTCTTGTACGTGTAGATGGTCCAGCCACTGCTGATGACGTGCAAGAAGTCGTATGATGTGCTCACGTGCAAGGGGTAGGTGATGCTGTCCCCCTCGGAATCCGTGACAAGAGTCCACTGTAGCTGGACTGTGCCTGGAACCACGTTCGCGGAGCCGTTGGCGGGCGAAAGGGGTTGCGGAATCGGGGGTTTTGCATTCATGTGGAACATGAGCTCCGACCAGTCGCTCCACAATCCCCGCTCGTCACTCGTCTTGACCCTGAACCAATAATCCTGGCCGTCCTCGAGTGTGGAACCATCGTATGTCACTGCGTTCTCAGGACTTGTTGTGTTCGAGTCCCACACGAGATTCCCCGTTCCCGGGAATTCCTCCCACACCTGCACGTGATAAGCTCCCTGGGTATCACCATCTGGATCGCTGAATGTCCAGTTCAGGACGGGTTCGTGATTGAGGACGTGGAGTATCTCGGGAGGCACGGTCAGTTCGTCCACTGCCAACCCGAGTGGCAGGTTGGGCGGGTCGTTCGGCGGCGGGGCAGTGCGGAAGCTCCAAGCCTCCGAGCAATGAGGCTGCTCCCATCCGTCGTCCGAGCACACAATCCAATAGTAGTCTGATTCGTAGTCCAGCGTCACGGTGAGAGAGACGCTCGTTTCGGTTGTGGTTCCATTGTCCACGTAGAGCGCCGTCGGTATCGGTTGCGTGTCGACGTACCACCGGTACAGTATGGAATCGCCGTTTAGATCGGTGACCGGTTGCCATGAAATGTCCAATGTCACCGGCACGTCCTGCGCTCCATTGGCCGGTGAGATTAGCAGCGGCGCAGGTGGCATGGCGCTCATCTCGAACTGCAGCTCGGACCAGTCGCTCCACACCAAAGCATCTTTCGTTCGCACTCTGAAATGATATGAGTTCCCCTGAATGAGAGGTGTGGCGGTTCCGTCCACATTGTAGTCAGCATTGCCATCGGAGGTGACTTCCGCGTAGCGCCACACGAGCGTACCCGTCGCCCCAGGGCCAGTCCAGACCTCAACTTCGAATTCAGTCTGGATATCGCCAGGGTCAGGGTCGATGAACGTCCAATTGAGTGTTGGCTCTGGAACCGTTATATGCATGAGTTCGGGACCAGACATGTAACTCCCAACCGCCAGCCCTACAGGCGGGGCGGGGAAGTCGTCTGCGCAGAAGCTCATGACCCCACTCCAAGGAGAAGATTCCCAACCGTCTGTGGCGTTGATGCGCCAATAGTAGCACTCGCCAGGAGCAGGTTCGAAACCATCGATTCCTGGACCTGGTATGGAGGACCACTCGAGGATAATCAAGGTGAACCCAGGATCGAGGGCGACTTGAATTGTGTAAGAGACAGTATCAAGAAGGTCAGCATCGGTCGATGTGAGCCACGTGAAACTCAGTTCACTATACGGAGCTACCACTGTCCCGTCGAACGGTGAAATCGGGGAAGGTGTTGTGGGTATGCAGTTCGTGTGGAACATGATCTCCTCCCATTGGCTCCAAAGCGAGAGTGGTGTGTCATCCTGCACCCTCACGCGGAAATGGTAGTCCACACATTCATCCAGCTCAGTTCCATTGTAGGCCACCTGCTCCACGGACCCTCCAGAATCGGCCCATATCGTGCCATTCCCCTGGCCTGGCAGTGTTCCGACTTCCGTCTGATATGCTTGCTGTGAGCCCATAGCGCCAAAAGAGGAGTACGTCCAGTTGAGCGTCGGGTTGACGCGGTTCACCACGTGCTGCATCTCGGGGGTTCCATTATAGAAACCCTCAACCGCCAAGTGTGTGGCCTCAGGGGGCCAACCCTCGTTTGTGTCGAAGAACCAGGGTCCGAATTCATACGCCCATGGCGAGTACTCCCAACCGTCGTGTGCTCTCACGCGCCAGTAGTAGCGCATCATGAGCATGTAGTTCTCAGGCCCTGAGTTGTTGCTCGAGGTGAACAGCAGGAACTCGGGTGACGCGAAGAAGAGGTCGTCATCCACCTCAACCTCGTAATGGACGGGATCTCCTTCGGCGTCGACCACGATCATCCAGTAAAGAACGACCTCAAGGGGGGCGACTGTCACATTGTGCGGCCATAAGAGGGCCGGAACTGGCGGTGGCGTGTTCATGCACATCGTCGTGTTCGCCCACGGACCGTAGTCATGGACGTCCTTCGTTCTTGCCCGGTAGTAGAAGCATGTGCCTGGGCTGAGAGGCGGGCCCCCGTAGAACTCGCCGTCTTCGTTGCTGAGGGGCTGGTAACTCGACCATATCAAGCTCGTGAAATCGGGATCCTCAGCAACCTCTATCCGGTAGCCAACTTGGGGATCGGCATCCGCATCGCCGTGAGTGAACTCGAGAAATGGATCGATCCTATTCGTCATATGGTCAATGGTCTGTCCTGGACCAGAAGCCTGCCCTCCCGTCTCCACAGTCAGAGGATACGGAGGATTCGGTGGCCTGCCTGTCACCATGTGCGGAAGGAAATCAACGGAGCAATCGTTCGTGTCGCTTCCGGCCGTTGGCTGCCTACGGATCTCGTTGCCGAAGATTGGGGCAACAGCATCTGGCATGATAGTGTTGTCAGGCTCTCCGTAGTGCGTCCCGCCCACGGTAGCGTTGAACTCCACCCTGTCGACGACCACATCCATCCCGCTGAATGGCGTCCCAGGACCGCCTGGGTTCTCCCAGACGAGTTTGAGCTCGTCACCATCAACGTCGAGATAGTCCGTCGCGCCAAGGTCGACGTAGAAGTAGAGCGTCTCCGAGATAGTCCCTGTGAGGTTCATTCGAGTGGCCGCGTTGTGAAGCTGTCCGTCGTTCTTCTCCAGATAGAACTCGTCCATGGGCGTGCCTTCAGGACCGTAGATGTAGATGTACTGCGTTGCCATCCCGTCGCTAGGCTGGGTGACGATGTTGTTTATCTTAGGAAGAGCCGGCGGTTGAGTCGGAGCTATTGACAAGTTCACGTGCTCGGCGACGAAGGTCCTCCAGACGGTCGTTTGCTCGAATATGGGAGTTGGCAAACCAAGGGTGAGAGTGATCTCCGTCATGTCTCCCCACGCGTACATGATGTCGTCGACATCCTGGTCCCCTCCTTCCTTCACCCAGGGCGTGTCAGGGTCACCAGGGATTGTGATATGGTTTCCCGCGGTATCAATGTCGAACCTGCCCGACCGATTGGCAGGATCGGGATTGCCACCATCATAGAAGGTCCAGCTCCATCCGTACATCACGCCGTCTATCCATGAAGAGACGAATGAGCCGTTAGTGAATTCGACACCGCCGGAGTCCTTTGCCTGGCCATATGTGTTGTGAGGCACCGGTATCGCTGCCTCGGCGTCTTGGATTGCGGGTGAGAGCACCCCTGTCGCGATGACAATGACAAGCATTCCAGAGATCGTGACCCTTTCGTTTCCACGCATTCGCATCCTCCTCCTTATGAGACGACCTTCCACACGGATGGCGATTGAACAGGCTCCCCTACTCGGCCTCCTGAGGGCCGCTCAGTCGTTTCCAGATTCAATATCAGGTACTCCGACCTTATATAGCATTTGGTGCGGTGCTCGAATACTTCTGGGAGGAAGAGTCGATATCCGAACAGGCCTGGTTCTGGGTAACAGTCGTTGTGATGGCGGTTTTCGTGGCGGCAGCGATCGCACTCGAGCGGAGGGAAGGAGTGAAGGAAGAACGGCCTCCGAGGGAATGGCCACAGGGCGGAACGTGGGAGGCAAACAGGAAACCCCCAGGGCTTCCCTCGGACAAGTCTTTTCATATAACAGCCTCATACCCGCTGAAAGGCAGGTAATCGATTGGCGAAAGAGAAGCCGAAGGGCATGTCGACGTTCACGGTCATCTGGAGCGGTCAGG
>JAGLRN010000068.1 GCA_023136265.1 Thermoplasmata archaeon | reverse complement strand
GGCAGAGGAAGAACCCGCGGAAGAGCCACCTTCAGAAGAACCTGCGGGGGAAGCGGCAGAGGAAGAACCTGCTGAGGAAACCCCGCCAAAGGAGTAGAATCCCGGGGTTCCACACTCCTGCTTTTCTATGCGATTGCATAGTCCGAGCGTACGCTCCCGTTTGCATCGTCCGTGAGAAGTTCGGAACATTGTTCTAACGAAATGGCAAACAAACGATTGCATTGGCGAATCCGACACGGAAGAGTTCTCGATTTTTCTCAATGCCCTTTAAGACATAGTGAAATGCAGCATTTCTGGTGCACAGGTTTCCGCGGGAAAGGTTTATGTATAGTGTTAGAGTATTGCTCGCTGCTTAGCTAAGCATCCCTCCACAACAGGGCCGTTCAGTCTCTCTCTGGACGGCCACTTTTTTTCTGTCAGAATCCTATTTACTAGTGGTGAAATCCCTGCAGTGAGATCACACCAACCTGCTCGCGCGATACCGACTGTACGGCATCCGCAATTATCCCCGCCCCCTCGATCCGCGTCGTGAAAGGGATGTTGAGATCCACCGCGAGCCTTCTCATCATGTACCCGTCTCGCCTCGCACCGGACTCCTTCGAGGGCGTGTTGATTACGAGGTCGACCTTGCCGTCCCTCATCAGGCCTATCGCCGTCGGGCTCTTGCTCTCTCTGATTCGATACACAGTCTCCGCCTCCACACCGGACGCTCTCAGGACGGACGAGGTCCCGCGGGTTGCGAATATCTTCCATCCCAGCCCGCTCAGCTTCCTAGCGATGGGGACGATTTTGGGCTTGTCCTCGTCCCTGACCGTGATGTACACGCTCCCCTTGGCGGGCAGGTCGTTTCCCGCCGCGACTATCGCCTTGTAGAACGCCAGTCCGGGAGACCTGTCCATGCCCATCACTTCCCCCGTGGACCTCATCTCCGGACCGAGTATCGAATCGATGCCCTTCAGCTTCTGGAACGGGAAGACGGGGGCCTTGACCGCCACCCCTCTTGTCTCGGCAACGCCCACATGACCGAGCTCCCTCAGGCTCCTGCCCACCATGACCCTCGTGGCTATCTTTGACATCTGGATACCAATCGCCTTGGAGACGTACGGGACGGACCTGCTCGCCCGCAGGTTGGCCTCTAGGACGTAGACAGTACCGCTCCTCACCGCGAGCTGGAGGTTGATGAGGCCGATGACCTTGAGCGCCTTGCATATCTTCCTCGTCATCTTGATTATGTCCTCCTGCACGCGCTTCGACAGCGTGTGCGGGGGAATCACGCACATCGCGTCGCCCGAGTGGACTCCCGCCTCCTCTATGTGCTCCTGAATGCCGGAGATGAAGACATCCTTCCCGTCCGAGACGGCATCCACGTCGACCTCGATAGCGTTGTCCAGGAACCTGTCCACTATCACCGGGTGGTCCTTCGTTATCTTCACCGCTTCCCGCATGAAGCCCCGCAACTCGTCCTCGTCGTGGACTATCTCCATGCCCCGCCCGCCAAGGACATAGCTCGGTCTCACGAGGACGGGATAACCCATCTTCCGCGCGATGTCCCTGACCTCGTCGAAGGAGAACCCCGTGGCCGCGTCTGGCTGCGTGATATTCATCTTCTTCATGAGGGCACGAAAGAGCTCCCTGTCCTCGCTTATGTTCACGTCCTTCGGCGAGGTGCCCAGGATTTTCGTCTTCAGCCCGCTCTTCTTCAGGTAGTCCTCCAAGGGAATGGCAAGGTTCACGGAGGTCTGGCCACCGAACTGGAGGATGATCCCGTCGGGTTCCTCCTTCTCCATGACGTTGATGACGTCCTCGAGCGTGAGCGGCTCGAAGAAGAGCCTGTCCGAGATGTCATAGTCCGTTGAGACGGTCTCCGGGTTGTTGTTCATTATCACCGCCGTGATCCCCTCTTCCCTCAGCGCCATTATGGCCTGCACGCAGCAGGTGTCGAACTCGATCCCCTGCCCTATCCTTATGGGCCCGCTCCCGATCACGAGGACCTTGTCCTTCTTGAGCGAGCTCAGCTCGCACTCGCTGCCGTAGGTCGAGTAGAAGTAGGGCGTCGCCGCCTGGAACTCTCCCCCGCAGGTGTCGACCATCTTGTACGTGGTCGCAGCTCTTCTCCTGCGCACATCTCTCTCCGAAGTGCCTGAGAACCGCGCTATCACCGCGTCGCTGAACCCGAGCCTCTTCGCCTTGGAGATGGCCTCGGTCGTTCCCTTGCGGAGACGTGACTCCATCCTCACGATGTTCCTGATCTTCTGGACGAAGAAATCGTCCCACTTCGTGAGCTCCAGAATCCTCTTGACGGGGATGCGTCTCCTCAGAGCCTCCGCGATGGCGAACAGGCGTTTGTCCGTCGGGTTGCGGAGCTCTTCCTCCAGCTCCTCCCTGCTCATGTCGATCCTTTCGAACCCGTCCAGTCCTATGTCCAGGGAGCGCACAGCCTTGAGGATCGACTCCTCCATGCATCTGCCGATGGCCATCACTTCGCCTGTCGACTTCATCTGCGTCCCTATGTGCGGATCCGCCGAGCTGAACTTGTCAAAGGGCCAGCGGGGAATCTTCGTGACCACGTAGTCCAGTGTCGGCTCGAAGGCGGCGTACGTCCTCCCCGTGACGGGGTTCTTGATCTTGTCAAGCGTCATCCCGAGGGCAATCTTCGCGGCGACCTTCGCTATCGGATAACCCGTCGCCTTGGAGGCGAGCGCCGAGGACCGCGAGACGCGCGGGTTCACCTCGATGACCCTGTAATCGCTCGTTTCCGGGCTTACCGCGAACTGGATGTTGCAGCCCCCCTCGATGTCCAGTCCCCTGATTATCTTGAGCGCCGATGTCCTGAGCATCTGGTGCTCCACGTCCGTGAGCGTTTGGGCGGGCGCCACGACGATGCTCTCTCCCGTGTGGTATCCCATCGGGTCGAAGTTCTCCATGTTGCAGACGATGATGCAGTTGTCGGAGGAGTCCCTCATGACCTCGTACTCGAACTCCTTCCATCCGAAGACGCCCTCCTCCACGAGGACCTGCTTGATCCTCGAGTAGTGCAGACCCAGCGCCACCGTCCGTTGGAGCTCGTCCCCGTTTCTCGCAATCCCGCTCCCTGTGCCGCCGAGCGTGTAGGCGGGCCTTATGATCAGAGGGTAGCCCAACCTGTCCGCGACCTGCAGAGCCTCCTCGATGGATTCGCACGCTCGGCTGTCCGGGACGGGCTCCTCCAGGGACTTCATGAGACCGCGGAAGGCGTCCCTGTCCTCGGATATGCGGATCGCCTCGAGGCTCGTCCCAAGGACGCGGATGCCGTGCTTCTTCAGAACCCCCCGCTCGGCCAGCTCCGAGCACATGTTCAGGGCGGTCTGCCCGCCCATCCCCGCCAAGAGCCCGTCCGGCTTCTCCTTCTCGATGATCATCGTCAGGAACTCGGGCGTCAGCGGCTCGATGTAGACGGTGTCCGCCATGTCCGCCTCTGTCTGTATCGTGGCGGGGTTCGAGTTGACAAGTATAGTCTCATATCCCTCCTCCCGCAGGGAACGGATTGCCTGGGAACCCGAGTAGTCGAACTCGGCCGCCTGCCCGATGACTATCGGACCAGAGCCGATGACCAGGATCCTTCTGAGCTTGCTAGGCACGGTCCTCCTCCATCATTTCCATGAACCGGTCGAACAGGCTCAGGCTGTCGTGCGGGCCCGGCGACGCTTCAGGATGGTACTGGACCGAGAACACCGGGAGGCTCTTGTGGCGGAGCCCCTCGATGGTTCCGTCGTTGAGATTCCTCTCCGTCACCTTCAGCTGCTTCGGCACCCCGTCGCTCACCGCGAACCCGTGGTTCTGGGAGGTTATCCTCACCTTCTTCCTCGAGTCGATGACGGGGTGGTTGCCGCCCCTGTGCCCGAACTTGAGCTTGAACGTCTCCGCGTCCAGGGAGAGCGCGAGGAGCTGATGTCCCAGGCAAATCCCCATTATCGGGAGCTCTCCGACGAGGCGCTTGATGGTTTGAGCGGTCCTCTCCATCATGACGGGATGGGCGGGGTCCCCAGGTCCGTTCGAGATCAGAACGCCATCGGGCTCGAGCTCCAGGACCCGCTCGGCGGGGGTGCCGTAGGGCACTCTGATCACCTCTGCCCGCGACGCGAGGTTGCTGATTATGCTCCTCTTCGTCCCGCAGTCCATCAGGACGACCCTCTTGCCCCCTGAACCGTAGCGGTGCGTCCGCCTGCAGCTGACTTCCGCGACCAGATTGGACTCCGTGGGGTGCCGCATCTCTCTGACCCGCTCAAGGACGTCCTTCGGTCTCGCGTTCTTGGCGGTGCAGACGGCTGCCTTCAGCGTTCCGTGTTCCCGTATCTTGATGGTCAGCATCCTTGTGTCGACGCCAGATATGCCCGGGATGCCGTGCCTGAGCAGGAACTGGTGCAGGGTCATCCCCGACGTGCGGTGCGAGGGCGTCGTGCAGTTCTCTCTCACGACGAACGCCCTGGGCTGGATCCTGGGTGACTCGAACGTGGAGGCGTCCACGCCGTAGTTCCCTATCAGCGGGTACGTCATCATGAGGATCTGGCCGCGATAGGACGGGTCCGTCAGGGCCTCGCAGTAGCCCGTCATGTTCGTGTTGAAAACGATCTCACCGTACGCCGTCCTGCTTGCGCCAAAAGAGACACCCTCGAGGACCGTTCCGTCTTCGAGTACCAGGAACCCTCTCATTGGATGACCTTTGCGGGATAGCCGTTCCTGCATTTAGGGTTATCGAATCCCTGCGGCACTCGCGTCCGGGACAGGGCAAATAGGTTTTATACGGAAATCACTTGTTCAACTGAGGTGGAGTATCTTGGCCAGGAAGCTTCTGTTGTTGTCCTTGGTAATGCTGATTGCCGTGTCCCTTTGCGCGCAGGTCACCGCTCAAGACCTCGCGGAGGTCCATGAGGTGGATGTCTACGACAAGGACCTCGAAGCAGGGCAGAAGGTGACCTTCAAGTGGCTGATCTACAACAAGAACACGTCGAGCATCCTTGTGACGGTCGAGGGGATCCCCTTGAGCGGGGAGGATTGGTCCGCATCCCTCAGCCATACGTATTTCGTCATAAAGCCGGACGAGTCCGCTAACGTCACGCTTGACGTCGAGTCCACAATGGACGTGGACGCAATGACCGTTCCCTTCAACGTGTGGCTGAACGAGACGCTCGCCGCGGATCCAGTGATAGTGGAATCACATCCGATGAACGCTACGGTCAACTTCCTCGCGGCCCCGATAGTATCGGAGCCGGAGAACAAGATATTCGGATTCTGGGACAACCCACTCCCAGAGCCCTTCAACGAGCGATGGATGACGTTCATCATCACTATACTCATCTGGGCGGGAATCGCGGGCCTGGTGATAGGGATAATCGACCCAAACATCAAGCGCCTCGCGAAGAAATCCGAGAACGAGCTGGATGACATCGTCTGGAACATCATCAGGTTGCCTCTCTTCGTAATAATCGTGTTCTACGGCTTCATCAACTCGCTCGTCATCTTGGGCCTACCTCACGAGTACATGGACCCCGTTTCCCTGGTCTACAGCATCATCGTCGTGCTCATCCTCACTTGGCTCGCGTACAGGATCTTCTCTGGAATCCTGACATACTATGGTCAAACGGTGGCCCAGAAGACCCAGACCAATCTGGATGACGTGCTCGTGCCCGTTATCAAGAAGATCGGCGGCATACTGATTTTCGTTATAGGCATAGCAACTCTGGTCTCCCTCTTCGGGATTGACATAACCGCGTTCCTGGCGGGCATGGGCGTGCTCGGCATCGCGATAGCCTTCGCGGCGCAGGAGAGCCTGTCCAACTTCTTCAGCGGCATGTTCCTGCTTCTCGACAGGCCCTTCGTGGAGGGCGACCTGATCGAGATCGGTGGTAAGCGGTGCAGGATCGAGAAGATCGGGCTGAGGTCAACGACGCTCTATCACAGGTCCGCTCACAAGACGCTCGTCGTCCCGAACAACCAGCTCGCGCGGGAGACGATAGTCAACATAGTGGAACCCGACCTCGAGTACCGCCTGAGCCTGACGATCGGCGTCGACTACGACTCGGACATCGACAAAGTGAAGGAGGTCATGGTCGGTGCCGCCCTGAGCCATGCTCACGTCCTCCAGGTGGGTCGGAAGGCCCCCTACGCCCGGGTCGAGGAATTCGGCGACTCGGCAGTAGTCATGAAGATGAAGCTCTGGATAGACAACGCCGACAAGCGCAACAGATACGCCGGTCAGATCCGGGAGCTGATAAGCAAGGCCTTCAAGCGCGAGGGAATAGTGACCCCGTTCCCGTCTCGGGACGTGTACATGAAGAGGGAGTAACTACTCCCTCGGCTCGTCGACCGGTTCGAGCTCCTCCCACTTGGGCGGCTCCTCAGAAGGCGCGGGCGGCGGCTGACCCCATGCAGGTGGCTGCTGGGGGTATTGTGGTGGCGGCTGTATTGGCTGCGCAAAAACAGGCTGTATCCTGCCATCCAGTATCCTCTGTCTTGCCGCTCTGTAGGCGACGAAGAACAGTATCATCCCAAGCAGACTCACGGCATAAGTCGCGTATGAGATGGCTGTGCTCATATCCAGCTGTTCGACTTCTTCGAGGTCTAGGACGCCAGAACCAGGGAGACTTGCCGCTACCAGAATCATTGACAGTACGGGAGGGAAGATCTGCAGGCCGAAGCCTGTCCAAAGCACCCACCGTTTGCCAGGCTCAGTCAACTCCAGGGCATAGTAGACCAGCGCCAATGACATGGCGATCGTGGTGGCGAGAAGGAATACAAAGAAGATGATTATCTGGTTTCTGAAGCCCGCAGCATCAATCTCGATTGTCGGATCAGTGCCATCCGGAGTCACCATAATGGCTGAGGCTATCCCAATGAAAAGAACTACGATGCTAACAACGGACAGTATGATGCTCAGGATTATGAGTATCAGCGCGGTCGAGGCTCTCGATTCATGCTTCTTGCCGAATTCTCTTTTCCCCCGATGCATTTCGTATAGGAATAGCAAGAAGAGAATGAACAACACAATCAGGATTATCCCAATGGAGCAACACAATGCAAAGAATGCAGAGGATTGAGCGCCTCCTGTCGCGGTAGACACACTCATGAAGAGGGAAAGCACGTCCACCAGTATGAGCAACACTATGAGATAGCTTCCGTACTTCAGACCCGCTGGCGTGTGAAGTTTCCTCGCCATCGGGGGCGGTCCCATGTACTGTGCCGGTGGTTGTGTTTGCCCATACAAAATATCCACTCCGAGCGGAGAATCGTCTTTCCGCTCATAAATGTTCCCCTCCCGCCCATGTACGCTACTGGACAAGCATCCTCGCGACCAGCTCTCCCAAGGCCGCCAGGTCCTCGGTGTGCAGGATCCGCCCTGCCAGGCGGTCGAAGAGCATGTTCGCGGATCCCGGTATCTCCTCATCCCCCCTCCAGATGATGATCGTCAGTGCGAGCTTCGGGAAGACAGGGATCTCGTAGGAGACATCACCGTGGTCAACTCTCCTCCCGCCCAGCTTCTCCGCGCGTGCCTTCAACTCTTCCGGGGCCTCCGCGAATGCGTCCTTGACGGGCTGTATCGCCCTGCTCACGAAGGCGCCGTGATATGAGTCCCCGCCCCAGAAATCCCTGAAGGAAACCAGTTCACCCGTGGGCATCGACTCGTCAACGCCGATGACGTAGTGGAGAACGAGCGTCGCGAAGAAACGGTTCGCAGCCGAACCGTCGACGTTCTTGACCACCCGCTCGTCGAAGTCCAGGAGATAGCGTTCCCCGAGAAACGGTATCTCGAGAACCCCATCCTTCAGCTCTCCGAGCGAGTGCTTGGCCACGGTCGCTCGGTCCCTCGACTTGAGATCCTTCCACGCCTCCTCTATCACTCCGTTCAAGGAGCTGGGTTTCTTCCTTTCGAGAAGGTCGGGCATTAGCCCAAGACCTCCGTCACGCCTCGTCCCGCCAATATCCCAGTGGCGGCGGCGTTGACGATGTCCCCGGAGAGGCCCACGCCGTCTCCCGCCGCGAACAGGCTCCTCACGCTCGTCTGCATGTTCCTGTCCACCTCGACCTCCATCGCGTAGAACTTGATTTCGGGCGCGTATATCAGCGTGGAGTTCGCCGCGACGCCGGGTATGATCTCGCTGAGCTTCTCCAGCGCCTCGATGATATCGGTCACTATGCGACCGGGGAGGGCCATGGAGATGTCTCCCGGTGTGACGTCCCTGAGCGTTGCCACGACGAGATTGGACTTCAGCCGCTCCCGGTTCGACCTCCTTCCCCTTCTCAGGTCCCCCATCCTCTGTATGATGGGCTTCCCGCCGCCGATCGTCGTCGCGAGTTCGGCGACGGACTTGCCGTAGATGGTCGTGTTCTCCACAGGCTCGGTCAGCTCCACCCTCACGAGCAGGGCGAAGTTCGTGTTCTTCGAGTGCTCCGAAACCATGGAGTGGCCGTTCACGCCGATGAAGCTGTCGTACCTTTCCCTGACGACGTATCCTCGTGCGTTCGTGCAGAACGTCCTGGCGAAGTCATCGTACGTCTTCGTGTGGATGTGGAACTTCGGGTCCATGTTCACCTTCGTGACGGGGTCCATGATTATCGCGGGGACCTCGATCCTCACGCCGACGTCGATGGGTCCGAAACGCGCCTTCATGATTCCCTTGGCCACGAGTTCCTCCACCCACGGCGCACCCACTCGCCCGGGGCACAGGATCACTGTCTTGGCGAGGATCTCCTTGTCGTCCGTTCGTACTCCTCGGCACACGCCGTCCTCTATCAGCAGATCAGTGACTCTCGTGTCCAAGAGGAACTCGACGCCTCGGCCTCTCAGGTCCTCGGCGAAGGTCTCTATCACCTTCGGGGCGTTGTCCGAGCCGATGTGTCTCTGCGGGATGTTGATGAACTTGACCCCTGCGGACGCTGCTTTGTGGCTGAGCTTCTCCACCTCGCTCTGGTCCGGCGTGTGGAGCTCCTGCGGTGCTCCGTGCTTCAGGAAGACCCTGTCAACGTCCGCAACGAGCTGCCAGGCCTGCTCGGCGGTCTCCACGAACTCCGTCAGGTCCCCGCCGATATCGGGTCTCAGGTTCAGCCGCCCGCCAGAGAACGTGCCCGCCCCGCCTAGGCCGCACATAATGTCGCAGGGTTTGCACTTCTCGCACCCCCAGTCGTACATGAGCGGGCACTCCCTCTCCCTCACACCCTTGCCCATGTCGATGACGAGGATCCTCTTGCCGCCCGCTAGCTCGTTGGCCGCGAAGAGGCCTGCAGGGCCGGAACCGATGATGACTACATCCCACATATCTCCACCAGGGCCGATATGGATACTTCCAGGTTGGATAAGTAGATAACGCTAACAAGCTTTATAAATCGAGCCTTCATGCTACTGGCATATGACCGAGGAGGAGTCGGAAATGGATTTTCCAATAGACATTCACGCTGATGACTGCGGGGAGTGCCGGATATGTCCGGCCGCCTGCCCGTACGAGGCGATCGAGATCGACACCGAGAGGAACGTCGCCGTTCTTGACCAGGAGAAGTGCATGATCTGCGGCATCTGCGCCCCCGCGTGCCCGATCGACGCGATCGACACATACTACTACGACCCGAACGCGCTCAAGGGCTACCTGGAGAGCAAGATGACCGACGGCGCAGACACGCTTGTCATATACTGTCGGGGAAGCGCGCCCTCGGACGAGGAGCTCGTCGAGATGGTCGGGGTGGAGGAGTTCATACCCATGGCGATACCATGCATAGGCAGGATGCCTCTGGACACGTACATGGACGCCGTCAACATGGGCATCGAGCGCATCTTCGTCATCGCGTGCGAGGAGAACTTCTGCCGCTTCACAGAGGGAGCGGAGACGAACACGACCAAGATGCTCACCGCCCAGATGATGCTGGAGGACATCGGCTACCCGGAGGACACGGTCACGCTGCTCAGGAACACGCTCGTGGCCGAGGTCGACAGGGACGCCTGCATCGGCTGCGGTAACTGCTTCGCGCTCTGCCCGTTCGACGCCGTCACGATGGAGAGCCCCGGCATCTCGAACATAGATCCTGAGAAGTGCCGCGGCTGCGGGATATGCGTCCCCTACTGCACCGGGATGGCGATTGAGCTCAAGAAGTCCGAGTACGAGCCCCTGTCGAAGAAGGTCGAGGCGGAGGTCGAGAGGACCGAGCCCAAGCTGGTCGTCTTCGGATGCCAGTGGAGCGAGTTCAGGCTTCTCGACAACATCTACGAGGAGCACCTTCCCGAGGACATAGGGTTCATCGAACTGCCTTGCTCCGGGAGGATAGACCCGCTGCACGTGCTGGAGGCGTTCAAGAACGGAGCCGAGGGCGTCCTCATCGTCGCCTGCCCCGAGGACCTCTGCAGGCTCGAGGAGGGGAGCAAGCACGCGCACAGGCGGGCCGAGAGCCTGAAGGCGCTTCTCGAGGAGGCGGGGATAGACCCGGAGAGGCTTCAGCTGACGGAGGCCACGCCGCGCATCATCGGCAGCTTCGCCAACGCCCTGGAGCACTTCAAGCAGAACATGAAGGAGCTTGGCACCGCCAAGAAGGTGGAGGAGGGAACAGGATGATAGTAACGGAGGAGAAACCGCTCGAGGAGATTATGAGCTTCCTGAGCGGGCACAAGAAGATACTCATCGCCGGGTGCGACGGCTGCGACCAGCCACCGCGCGGGTTGAGGGAGGCGAAGAGCCTGGCATTGCTAATCGAGATGGCCTCCAAGCTCAAGGGCGAGGAGGTCGAGACCACATACACGACGGTCATCAAGCAGTGCGACGACAAGATCGCGCACTCGACGCTGAGCCCTGTCATGGAGGGCGTGGACGCCGTAGTCTCGCTCTCGTGCGGCATAGGCGTTCAGGTCCTCAGCGACGTGCTCGAGGACGCTCCCGTGTTCCCCGGGCAGAACACGATGTTCATGGGCTCGGAGGAGCGAGAGATGGGAACGGTCTCCGAGAGGTGCGCCGCGTGCGGGAACTGCATACTCGACCAGACGGCCGGGATCTGCCCGATAGCCAGATGTTCCAAGAGCCTGCTCAACGGACCCTGCGGCGGGTCCCAGGACGGGAAGTGCGAGGTGGACAAGGAGCTCGACTGCGCGTGGCAGCTCATACACGACCGTCTGAAGGCCCTCGGCAGGCTGGACCAGATGGATGAGATCATGCCCATCAATGACTGGTCGACGAGCACGCACGGCGGTACGAGAAGGACGCCGAAGGAGATGATGTTCATGGACCGCCCGAGGAGGGATTAGGTGAAGGCGGAGAGCAACCTCGAGAAGCTGCTCGAGAAGGGCGAGTTCGTGGTCACGGGAGAGTGCGGCCCGCCACAGAGCGCGGACCCCGAGGTCATACGGAAGAAGATCGACCTCCTCAAGGGGTCGGTCGACGCCGCCAACATCACGGACAACCAGACGGCCATCGCTAGGCTCTGCAGCATGGCGGCGGGCGTCATCATGCTCGGTGAGGGGCTCGAGCCGATTATGCAGATGACCTGCCGCGATCGGAACAGGCTCGCCATCCAGTCCGACATACTTGGAGCCGCCAGCCTGGGCATAAAGAACCTGCTCTGCCTCACGGGCGACCACCAGACGTTCGGCAATCACCCCGGTTCGAAGAACGTCTTCGACCTCGACTCCATACAGCTCATCCAGCTGGTGAAGGTGATGAGGGACGAGAAGAAGTTCCAGTGCGGGGACGACATGGACGTCGAGCCGCGCATCTTCATCGGGGCGGCCGCCAATCCGTTCGGCGACCCGTTCGAGTTCCGCGTTGCACGGCTGGCGAAGAAGATTGCCGCCGGAGTCGACTTCATCCAGACGCAAGGGGTTTACGACATCGAGCGGTTCGAGAAATGGATGGACGGCGTTTGCGAGAGGGGTCTGGACAAGAAGGTGCACATCCTGGGTGGGGTCATTCCGTTCAAGTCGCTCGGAGCGGCGAAGTACATCAAGTTCAGGGTTCCCGGGATGAGCGTCCCCGATGAGATCATCGAGAGGATGAAGAAGGCATCCGACGCGAAGAAAGAGGGCGTGCAGATAGCCATCGAGACGGTGGAGGCGCTGAAGGAGATGAAGGGCGTCCACGGTGTGCACATCATGGCCATCGAGTGGGAGGAGAAGGTTCCCGAGATCGCGGAGGGCGCTGGGCTCCTTCCGAGACCGGGCGTTGCCTAGACCCTCAGGAAGTCGTCCGCGTAGAGCTTCTTGTTGAGGAGGATCTCTCCAGCCTTGGCCGCGTACATGAGGTCCTGATCGCTCGGGTCCATTATGGCGGCGTCGAGTCCATATGCGAGAAGCATGACGAGGTAGGTTCTGTTCAGCAGCGGTCTCTCCTTTGTGTTGTTGGACACATTGCTGAGCCCGACGACCGTCTTGGGCGCCGGGTCCGCGATCGCCTTGAACATCCCCAGGGCATCGAGGACCTTCATCCCCTGGTCCTGCGCCGCGCCCACTGGTAGCACGAGGGGGTCTAGGTAAAGCTTGTCCGTGCTTATCCCGAACTCCACTGCCTTCGCGACCATTACCATGGCCAGCTCGGCTCTGCTGTTGGCGTCATTTGGGATTCCCTTCTCATCAAGGGTCAGGCAGATGATATCGGAATCGTACTTCTGCGCGAGCGGGAAGAGCGCGTCCATCTTGGCGGCCTCTGCCGTGGTCGAGTTCATTATGACCCTGTTCTTCGCGGCTGTTATCCCCGCCTCCATTGCCTGCAGGTTGGGCGTGTCTATCGAGAGCTGGGCATCCACCGCGTCCTGAACGGTCTCGACCATCCATTTCATTATTCCAGACGGGTCGTCGACCCCCGGTCCCGTGTTTATGTCCAGCACGTCCGCTCCAGCGGCGACCTGTTCTCTTGCCAGGTTCTGGAGAAACTGTGTGTCCCTGCTGTCGATCGCCTTGGAAACCGATTTGAAAAGTCCGTTTATCCTTTCACTTATGACTATCATGTGTCCTCCCCTGGGGGCATATAGCACCTCGATTTAAAAACCTAAGTGGTCGATACAGAAAACTACAAGAATGGGTGAGCCTTTCTATCCCCGAGGTGAAAACCTTGCGTCAGAAGACTGGGATGGTTCTAGTTGCAGTTTTGATGCTCTTGCTGGTAGCAGCACTGAGCAGTGTGAGCATTGCGGATAAGGCTGGAAAATTCAATAAATTCGGGGGCTGCGTCCCGTGCCACAATCCTGCAGTATCTCCTTTGGTGGTCGTCTCTGTTACTGGCCTGCCGGTCGTATATACTCCAGGCATCGTGTACCGCCTGAACATAACAATCACAGGGGGACCTGCCCCCTACGTCAACGGTGCAAACGCCGCAGGAGGATTCTGCATGCGTGCTTCTGCAGGAGATCTCGCTGTTCCACCGGGCTCGACATCAGTTTGGGTCAACCAGCCACAACAGACTCAGGCAACACATACCGATTCCGGAAGTCATCAGCGGTCCTGGGAAGTGGACTGGCATGCCCCTCTTCTTGGAGAAGGTCCCGTTGACTTCGATATCACCGCAATGGCAGTGGACGGTGACGGAGTGGATGACACCGACGACGAATGGGGTTACGCATACATACAATCTCTAGAGGGTGTCGTCCTACTCGATCCAACGGTCGCCGTAACCTATCCCAATGGCGGAGAAGACCTCACTGGTCTTACGCCTCATGACGTCACTTTCGACCTGAATGACCCTGACAACACGAACGACGAGCTTCTTGTTTGGGTGAACTACTCACTCGATGGAGGTGTTGGCTTCAGCCCGATTGCCGGTGCACAAGGTATAGCGGGAACACCAAATCCGAATTCTGTGCAGTGGGTACTTCCCGGTGTGAACTCAACCCAGGCCAGGATTAAGATAGATGTGAAGGATCCCGACTCGCTGGGCGCCACGGACATGAGTGATGGCAACTTCGAGATAGACACCGCACCGCCCTCGATAGACAGCTCATCGCCCACAGAGACCGAGGTGGTGATAACAACGGACGTCCGTGTGGACTTCAACGAGAGCATGAACACGCCATCGGCTGAGGCCGCGTTCTCTCTTAAGGACACTGCTACCTGGACACTCGTCACGGGAACCCTCGGCTTCCTGTTGAACACGATGATCTTCACGCCCGACTCGAACCTCCAGCTCGGGACGGAGTACATGGCCAACGTCACAACGGGCGCGATGGACGATTCCGATACCGGGAACCGCCTGCTATCCTTGTACTCGTGGACCTTCACCACCGCCAGCGGCGGGGATATGGAACTGCCAACAATCTCTGACGTCACGGCTGAACCAAGTCCGCAGGAGTATCCGGGCAACATGAACATATCCGCCAATGTCCAGGACAACGTGTTGGTTCACAGCGTTTGGGTGAACGTGACCTACCCAGGTGCCGCCGGATACTTCGAGGATTTCATGGGCTATGACGTTTCCAACGACAGGTACTACCTCGAAAGCAGCTACCCGCTGTTGGGCACGTACGACTTCACCATATTTGCGAATGACACCAACTCGAATCTCAATTCCTCTTCAGGGCATTCGTTCGACATTGAAGACACGACACCCCCGACTATCGCCCACGTTCCTGTTTCAATCGCTCTTGCCGACACGACAATAAACATAACCGCGAATGTTGTGGACAGCTATGCATTGGCGCCGACGAATCCAGTGTGGCTCAACTATACGAACGTCACCGGTTCACCCACCAATGTCACGATGACTTCAGCGGGAGGTGGGGACTACTGGAATGAAACCCCCGCTCAGATCATCGAGGGAACTCTGACATACTTCGTGTGGGCGACCGATGAGCAGGGCAACGAGATAATGACAGCAGTCTTCACCATTCAGATAGTCACAACGGACATCTTTCCGCCGGAGATTCTGAACGTCCAGGCGCTACCCTCGCCTCAGGAAACGTACGGCGACGTCAACATCACCGCCACCGTCAGAGATCTGAGCGGTCTCCTGTCCGTGTGGGTCGTGGTCACTCAGTCGGGCACGGAGATCTACAACACGACCATGAGCGAAGGTCTCAACGATCTGTACTACATGGAGGACCAGTACGACATCGTCGGGACGCACGACTTCACGATCTGGGCAGAGGACACAAACAACGTAGTGAACTCATCGTCCGATACGTTCGAGATAGTCGACACGACACCGCCCGCGGCGCCAACGGGTCTCTCCGTGTCTGCGGGAGACGATGCAGGGACCCTCGACATAGCATGGGACGCCAACACTGAACTCGACCTCGCTGGATACGATCTCTATCGTTCCGACACGGGCGCGAACTTGACGTTCACCAAGGTCAACACAGCCCGGATAACCGGGACCTCGTACACGGACGACGGCCTGGAGGACAACACGACGTACTACTACATGCTCAAGGCCGTGGACGATGAGGGGCTCGAGTCTGAGTTCTCTCACCCGGCAGATGGAACAACGATCACTCCTGGCGCGGAGGAGGAAGTCGACTACATGTGGCTCTACGCGCTGTTGGCAATCCTCATCATACTCGTGATAGTCCTCGCGGTCGCATCCGCGATGAGAAAGAAACCTCCTGCAGAAGAAGAGGAGGAAGAGCTCGAGGAGCTGGACGAGGTCGGTGAGGAATACTCCGCCGAAGAAGGTGAAGAAGCCGCTGAGGAGGAGATGGAGAAGGTTTATTAGAGGAGTCGGTCGAGACCTCAGAAGAAACCTAATGGCCTATGTGATGCTGCTCGTCCAGTAGGATTCGCAGCCTAGGCCTCTTCTTCGGAAGAGCCGACCTCTTTGGTCTCGATTTTGGCCGTCTCATGAGCTTTGAGGTTCTTGGCGATGACCTTCCCTATGCGGCAACGGGGGCCGATGTAGACATCATCGCCCTCGACGAGGTCCGCATCAGTGACTTCCAGATGAATCTTCTTGCCCTTGACGGTCTCGCAGCGCAGCTTTCCCCTCACGGCGGTCCCTTTGACCTCGATCTCAGGGGCCTCTAGTGCTCCTGCCCTCGAGTCGCTGGTTATCTCGATGTCGATCTTCTCGGCCTTTATCGTGCCGCCTACACGGAAAGCTCCCGTAGATTGGTAGTTCTTGGCGGCAACGTCCTTGCCGACCCTCAGCATTCCGGACTGGACGACATCACCCTTGCTTGTGAGATTGCTTGTGATCCTGCATGCACCGGAGTTGGTGAAGGATTCCGTCTCCACATCGCCGTGAATCTTCAGGCTGCCGGAAGAATCGACCTTCTTTGCATTAACGGACCCGCCGACGCTGAGGGCACCGGAGTTTCTTAGCTCTTCGGTGTTTATGCCCTTGCCCACCTTGAGCGCGCCGTGGGTCTCCAGGAGATCAGTATCCAAGGTCTCGCCGACCTTGCACACGCCGACGACCTTGGTGTGTCTTGCCTTCAGATGGCCAGGCACCTTACCGACGCCTGTGCAGCAGTATTCGTCGCCCTCGAAGTCGCCCTTGTGCACGGCGGGGAACATCTCTCGGAAGTCCGGGATGCTAATGGAGATCGCGTGCGCTCTCGGCTCCTCGTCTTCCTCGGGGAACCCGTTCTTCTCGTACCTCTCCTTTATCGAGAGGTAGGTGCTCTCGCTTATCTCGCCCCTTGCGAGGCGCTCCGCGAGGCGGTCTAGCACATCCTTCTTCCTTGCCATGCTCACACCCAATGTGTCTCCATGAGCTCGGCATGGGCCAGGGTCTTGGCCTGATGGTCGTGCTCGCAGCTCGTGTCGTAGCACTTGGTCACGGTCTTCGCGTCCTTTCTTCTCATTCTCAGCAACTTTTTCACCTCAGGAGGTATATGCACCGGGTCTTATTTATACAAGCGTCAGAATATAAATTGATAACCTCAACTTGCGAAAAGAGGAATACACGCTCGGAGGCGATAATTACAACCTGAAGGTTAAAATACTGCC
>JAGLRN010000067.1 GCA_023136265.1 Thermoplasmata archaeon | reverse complement strand
CTCGACAGAGCGATGTTCGGCGTTCCCGCCGACGGCGTTCATGTCCGCATCGATGACAGCGAGACGATGAGAGCGGACGATCTCGACCAGATTCTCGCGGGAGGTGACGGTCCAGCGTTCTTCGCCTCCCAGAACGAGGACACGCTGGAAGTGTTCGTCCACGTTTCGCACTTCTCGGACCACAAGATAGTCCTCTCAGGAGTGGGAGAAGCCGCCTTCCCGTGGAGCAGTCTGGCGGCGGTCCTCGGAGCCACATTCGTGCTTATCGTGGCAACAGCTTTTCTCTTCAAGAGGAGGAACTAGGCGAACGTCCTCTTGATCGGAGCCGCGTAGATCCTCAGGATGTCCTCGGCCCTTGCTTTCCCATCTTTTATCAGTCGGTTCCTCACCTTTATCTTGCGGATGACCGCCTTGACCCTTCCGAACTCCACCATGTCCCCGGTGTAGAACTCCTCGTCCGGGGAGGCCTCGATTTCTTTCGTGATCGTTCGGCCCGCCCTGGTTATCGAGAACTTCACGACGACCTTGTCCATCCTCTTGGCCCAAAGCGTGTCGATGTCGGAGGACAGAGCCTCCTCCGGCCTTCGACCTTCCTGCTCTATCCCGGTCACCACGATCTGCCCGCCCTCGAAGAGGAACTTGTCGCCCCTTCTCACGATAAGTTTCGGGTCGAGCTCAATGGACCTCTTCTCGGACGCCTCACCCCTGCTCACTATGATCGGAACGCTCAGGGGCCTGGGCTCACGAATGCTCTCCCTTCTGGTCTGCCCGCAACTCGTGCAACGGACGAGACCCTCCAGGACGATCTCCTTTCCCTCGGAGATCCTGCCCTTGACTATCCTGTGTGGCTTTTCCCCGCAGTTGGGACAATCGAGAATCAGAGCGGAAGGCACGCGCACGATTCGTCATGATTCCGGACGCTCTTATTCTTTTCTCCTCATATCCATGGACCAGCCGCAGTCGGAGTAGACCCTCCTCCCCCTGGACCGCAGCGGCCCGCCGCACTCGGGGCATCTGGCCCTCTGCAGGAACTGGTCCTGCCAAGCCCGCCTGACATCCTCCACGGACTCTCCTTCGATCTTCCGCAGGATGGCCTTGAGCTCGTCGTCGACCGCGAGTTCCTCGAGACCCTCCAAGCGGGGGACCTCCTTCGCGTTCGCGGGCGAGCCGATCCTCATGATCAAGGGCGCAAGGAGAATCCCCGCCGCCACACCCATCAGATGCGCCTCGTGTGCTATGTGGCTGTTCGGGTTCAAGGCGAAGACCGTCTCCACCGCGATTATGATGGCGACCAGGAAAGGAACACGCATCGGGGGAAGTGGCAGCATCCGAATCTTTTCCCAGGGATACAGCACCGCAAAGGCTCCCAGTATGCCAGCGATCCCTCCCGAGGCGCCGAGGACGAAGGCATGTTCGTTCAGATGCATCAGACCGAACGCGAGCGTGCCGATCATTCCGGTGACGATGTAGATGACCGCGAACCTCGGGGCGCCGATCCTCTCCTCAAGGAGCGGCCCTATCAGTATCAGCGCTATCATGTTGAATATGAGGTGAAAGAAGCTCGCGTGAAGGAACATGGACGTGAAAAGGGTGTACGAGCTCGCAGGCATCGTGAGGTGCACTGGCTGGAAGGCAAGGTCCCGGATGAGAGGCGAGACGACGAGCCAGGACTCCATGACCTCAATCGCGAAGACAGCGCCGATGACGGCTGCCATGGCCAGGCTGAACGGGACCCTCCTCACCAACGAGAAGATGATGCCTCCGAGAACCACGGCAACGACGATGGGAGTGAACGGGCTCATTCGTCAGTAAGATGGTCGGTGGATATATTAACTCAGTGAGCTGCGGACGATCTCCGCGACCTTGTGGCCCGTTTTCCCGTCCCCGAAGGACTCCCTTCTCGCGCCCGGCGTGGCATCCGACGTGACTGCGCTGATGATCTTGTCCCTGTCCGCATTCATTCTCAAATTCGATAATGACGTTGGAAAGCTTGATATACACACCGATTTTTCGTGCTGACGTAGCATGCAGTTTGAACCAGGACTTGAGTATCTAGCCACGTTCATCGCCTTCTCGGCGTCGTTCGTCGTGGCCATCGTCGCCCTTCCCCCCATAATCAGGAAGATGAAGGAAGGGAAGATGGTTGGTTCTGATGTCAACAAGCCCGAGAAGCCGCAGGTCGCAGAGCTTGGCGGGATAGCGGCGGTCTTCGCCTTCTCGATCTCCCTCTCGCTGATGGTCGGAGCCATAAAGGTCATGGGCGACCTGTATGAGCCCCCCTTCCTGGCGGCGATCAGCGTCTTCTTCATCGCATCGATGATCGGGCTCATCGACGATATCTCCAAGATCTCTCAGCGGATGAAGGCCGTCACTCTGGTCTTCGCCAGCCTTCCCCTCATGCTCGTTCATTTCGGGTCCGAGCAAATCGTCTTTCCATTCGATCTCATAATCAAGGTCGACTACTGGCTCTACTGGCTCGTGCTCGTCCCAATCGGAATAACTGGTGGTGGCAACGCGATCAATATGTCCGCGGGCTACAACGGACTGGAGAGCGGCCAGATAACGGTCATTTCGGCGTTCCTTCTCCTCATCGTCGCGGTGGGGAACCCGACGAGCTATGCCCTTCCCATCTTCGCTTCGCTTCTGGGATGCTCTCTCGCCCTCTACTACTTCAACAGACACCCCGCCAAAGTGTTCGTCGGCGACATCGGGACCCTCGGCATGGGTGCGGCTCTCGCGGCGGGCGTCATCATCGGGGACATCGAGTTCTTCGGCGCCATTTGCCTGCTTCCCGCGTTCTATGAGGTCGCTGCGACCCTGTACTACATCGTCGCGGGGAACCACAACCGTCGGGAGGCCTGCCAGAATCCGGTGATAGACTCCCAGGGAAGGCTGTCGCCCCCGAAGGGGTCCGAGAGGTATACGCTCGCGTACCTCTTGCTCAGCGCCAGGCCCATGACCGAGAGGAAGTTGGTTCTCGTCATCCTCGGACTCTATGCCGCCTCGGGCCTTATCGCACTCGTGCTGAGCGTGGTATGATGAAAGGAGCCTCAAGGTCCCGTGGAGGATTCGGTCGGCTGGGTCGGGCTTTCAGCGTTCTCAGGAACTACGGGTTCTCCTCTCATCGGTTCGAAGAGAGTCTGGACTCGTTTCGGAGATTCCTCCAGGACAATAACTGTCCGGCGACATTTGCTTGCCCGTCCGTTCTTCTGGAGAAGAGTGAAGACCTCGTCGGCTTCTTGAAGGGATTCGATGTGGCGATCCACGGAATGGTGCACATTGACTACAGGAACGTCACGGCCGGAAGGATCAAAAGTGACCTGCGCCAGGCTATCTTGGACTTCGAATCGGCCGGTCTGAATCCCAGCGGGTTTCGAGCACCATATCTGCGGTGGAACACTGACCTGCTAAAGGCCCTTCGGAGCGCCGGATTGACTTACGACTCATCCAGCTCCGTCCTCTGGAATGCCTCCACTGGGCGAGGTTCGTTGAGGAATCAAGTCGCCGATCTGTTGCGCTACTATGGCTCCAGACTTGAGGGTGACTACGCGAGCATACCAAGAATCGCAGAGGGCACTGTGCAGCTTCCGGTCTCCCTGCCCGACGACGAGATTCTTGTGGAGAGACTGAGGATCTCTCGCTCAGACAGAATGGTCAGGTTCTGGTCATCCATGCTTCGCGATTCCTATGAAAGACGCAGACTGCTGGTCATGCAAGTCCATCCAGAGAGGTTCGAGATATGCGAGGGCGCCCTCGACAGGCTTCTGAAGGATGTCAAGGAAAGGAATGTCTGGGTGACCAGTTTGAGCGAGGTCTCTTCCTGGTGGCTCAGACGCTGTGCGGCGGAGGTACAAGTCGATGGCGACAGGCGTCTCGAGTATGATGATAAGCTTGGCTTCGTGATAGAGGCTGGAGAGGAAGTCTTCCAGCCAGGGGACCTGGTGCCCACCGAGTCGTTGGTTCGTATCTCACCCAGGCATAGGCTACACAGCAAAGCCCTTGAGATCGGCCTTGTGCCCTCAACTGGCAGTTCTGAAGGTTATCGTGTGGACGATTCGGTCAGAAACGAGAACAATCTCATCAAGATTGCCGAGGAGAAGAACCTCCTCCGAAAGAGCCTCTGGCCTGATGGACATCGTAGCGCATTCTGCCTCTCAGGCGACATAGACGCATTGACTGCCATGGACTTCGTCAGGAGGCCGCTCTCGGACAGGAACCGCTCATGAGGTGACGGATGAAGCTAACAACCGAGGTTGATGGGACCCAATGGCGAGACTTCGTCAATCAATCCCCGAGAGGTAACATCTTCCAGACCCCCGAGATGGCGGATGTGTATAAGGACACATTATCGTACGATCCCGTGTCTTTGTTCGCCTTGGAGAAGGGAGAGATACAGGGACTTGCTCTCGCACACCTAATCTGGAATGGCAAGGGTATGATGAAGAAGTTCAGCACGAGATGCATACTTCAGGGAGGCCCCATATGCCGATCTGCAGAGGTCGGTAGGGCTCTTCTCGGTAGGTTGGACGAACTCGTGCGGAGAAGGGCTCTCTATTCGGAAATCAGAAATCTCTGGGAATTCGAAGACCCCTTCTCACAATTCAAATCCACAGGCTACGTATTCGAGCCTCACATGAACTACCTGCTGGATCTTCGCGTGGGCGAGGAAGGCTTGTGGCTTGCCATCGCGAAAGGAAGAAGAAGGGGAGTCAGGAAGGGAGAGAAAGCAGGTCTCGAGTTCTCGGAGCTTAGTGACAAGGAGCAGTTGCCTGTGTTCTACAAGATTCTCGAGGAGACGTACTCAGACGTCAGAATCCCTCTCGCTGACAAGTCCCTGTTCACTGCTGCTTACAAGAACCTCAATCCGCTTCAGGAGGCGAAGTTCTTCCTCTGTCACACCGGAGGCGAACCGATAGCTTGTCGAGTCGTTCTGATCCACAAGAAGACGATGTACGATTGGTACGCAGGGTTCCTGCGCGACCAACGCACGACGCGACCCAACGACTTCCTTGTGTGGAACATCCTCAAGTGGGGTGTGAAGAATGGATATGAAGTCTTTGACTTCGGCGGTGCTGGGTCACCCAAGGAGGAATATGGTCCCAGGGAATTCAAGCGGAGCTTTGGCGGGGAATTGGTGGAGCCAGGAAGGCTGAAGAAGGTTTATAAGCCGAGACAATTATGGATTACCAACAAGGCCTTCAGATTCTGCAGGAGGTTCACGTGAGGCTTGACTTCTCTTCTGTCAGCAGTTGCCGTCTGGGACTGAGAAACGGGGCGTGGTCCAAGAAGATTGGCGGTTCGCGAACCCTCGGAGACCAGCACGATGGCCAAGGTGGACCAGAATGAAGGTTATGTTCAACGTTGCCCATCCAGCTCACGTTCATCTCTTCAGAAACGTCATCACCTTGCTCCAACAGAGAGGACACAGTGTTGACGTAGTTTCGCTTGGCAGGGAAATCACCGAACAACTGCTTGGCATATATGACCTTCAATACGTGTCCCTCGGCAGGAGTCATAAGGACCTTCTCGTGAAATACATGGACACGGTCCGTGCTGACCTGAGAATGGTCCGACTCATAAAGAAGAGGAAGCCGGATATCCTTGCCAGTACAGGAATTCCGTACTCCGCTCAAGCAGCGAAAGTCTGCGGTGTTCCATCGATAGCCTTCAGCGATACCGAAATCGCCACTCTTGTCCTGCAGGCTACACTTCCCTTCGTGTCAGCAGTTTGCACACCATCCTGTTTTGACCTGGATCTCGGACCCAAACATGTCAAGTATAACGGCTATCATGAACTCGCCTACCTGCACCCGAACTACTTCTCCCCTGACCCATCCGTGCTCGAGAACGTGGGACTGGGCAAAGACGAGGACTTTTTTGTCCTTCGCCTTTCATCCGCCGATTCCAGCCACGACCTTGGGCCCAAGGCGTCCCTGCTCGACTCCGTTCAGGCTGCGACAGAGATTCTGGGGGAACTCGAGCAGTACGGAAGGACATTTCTGACGTCCGAAGTGCGGCTCCCAGAGGACCTCAGGAGATTCGAACTCAGGATCCCGCCACATAAGATGCACGACCTTCTGGCCTATGCCACAATATACATGGGGGAGGGTGCCACAATGGCCTCAGAGGCGGGCGTTCTGGGAGTACCTTGGATCTACGTCTCGCACACAACCCGCGGTTACCTCAGGGATCAGGAGGAGAACTACGGACTCGGCTTCTCGGTCACTTCCTGGGAGGCTGCAATAGACAAGGCCTCGCAATTGATTCAGAGTGAGAACCTCAAGTCGGATTGGCAATCGAAGAGAGAGAAGCTGCTGGCGGATAAGATAGAAGTCACCGAGTTCATAACTGATTTCGTGGAGGACTGGCCCGAGAGCTTCACCAAGTTCGCCGGGGGAGGCTAGCCGATGCCGGATGTCGGATTCCACGCCGGGGTGCCTTGCACCGCGGTAGATGGGGGCACACCGAGCCAACCTGGACGTACGCGGAGGGACACAAGTGGCTGACGGATTGAGAGTCTTCATCATTTCCCCGTATCCTCTCAAGATGCCAGGGGGAATCACCAGACACATACAGGACATCTCAAGAGCATTGACATCGGGTGGCGAGAACGTTCGTGTCGTTGAACGGAACCATCGCTCTGCACAGGGCAAGTCCAGAATCCCTCACGATCTTGTGTGGTCGCTCTTGGCTTTCATCCGTATTCTCGTACAGAGGCCGGATGTAGTGCATGCCCATGCCCACTGGGTGACAGCGGTTCCGGGGTTCATATTGAAGTTGCTGGGATCTTCGGTCACCTGCGTGTTCACATTTCACACTAATCCAGTTGATGGACCCAGCGGGATGAAACGTTCTCTACTGTCACTGGTCCTTTCCAGGTGCGATTACATCACCTTCGTGTCGGGAAGCCTCAGGGACGCCTGGAACGCAACCCACAGTCTTCGGCCAAAGCAAGTGATTGTGCATCCTTGCAGCAGAAGATTCGACGTCTCCGAGAAGGAGACTGCCCAATTCAGAAAGGAATTCGACCTCGAAGACGACTCCTTCCCCCTCTGTTTTGTAGGTCCCCTGGTGTGGGAGAAGAAGGCCGAGGGAGTCAGACTCCTCATCAGCTGTTTCAAATCGGTTTCTGAGGGAAAGCCGGAACTGAGGCTGATTATCGTGGGTGGCGGGCCCTATCTGAGCCGCCTTCAGCAATTCGCGGAGGAGATAGGGTGCGCTGGCAAGGTTAGATTCACCGGAATGATCAAGGGCGTCGGGGTACCTCTCTCGATTTCGAAGGTTTACGTCCACATATCCTTCCAGGAGGCCCTGGGTCATTCCATCCTCGATGCCATGGCGGCAGGCAAACCGATTGTGGCGAGCGACATCGGAGGCATACCTGAAGCCATAGCAAACGGTTCTGAGGGGCTTCTCGTCAGTAACAACGAAGGCGAGGTCGCTGGCGCCCTGGAGAGAATGATCTCAGAAAAGGATCTCCGAGACCGCATGGGCGGAAACGCTCGGAAAAAGGCCGAGAGTCAGTTCTCTTGTCAGTCAACTGCCGGAGGTTATCTCGAGGTATACCGAGGTCTGAGTAAGCATCTCTGAACCGCCCATCATGAGAAGTATCGCAGTGTCGTAACGCAAAGAACGATTGGAACAGAAGAAAACGATGTACCGCTGGGAATTGCATGAAAAGACTTAAGAGTGAGCCCTTTGTAAGGTCAATTCGACACGCAATTCGGCCTTCGCTGGACTAGGTTCGGAGGTTCCTGAACGTTGATAGTCAATCCGTACGGAGGTGGTCGGGTCGAGGTTTGGCCAACCGTTGTCAGCCTCGTCAGATCGAAAGACGCCAATCGTGGCTCTGGAAAAGTCATCATGCACGGAGGAATCTCCACATGAGGGTGGTCATGGTCGCGTGCGTGGAGCCCCAGTCCAATCGTCCAAGCGGAATAGCAACTTACGTCGAGAACATACTGGAGGGTTTGGTTGGACATGATGTTGATGCCACTCTCGTGGGTTGTGGCGACGTCAACGGAGTGGATGTTCCATACTCGTTCATTTCCGTCTCGAAGGACACTGGTATTACGAGTGCCGGCTTTCTGGCCCGCCTAATGTCCCGTGCCTCCTCACTGGAGATTCCACATGACGCGATCATTCACACTCACAAGCCAGACGATGCAATCCCGTTCTTGCTGTCCAGCAGGGCCAGTCCAAACGTGGTCACTCTGCACGGTTCCCATGCAAGGAATGTTCTTCAGAATTGGGGCCAGCTCATTGGGTCCGCCTACGGTCTCGCGGAGAGATACTCCTTGCGGAGGAGCGATCGCGTCGTTTCGGTCTCCATGGCAAACAAGGAGTTTTATGCTGACAAGTACCCTTGGCTTCGGGAGAAGCTCGTCTTCGTACCGCAAGGGGTGGACACGGGAGTCTTCACGCCCATCGACATGGCTAGGGCCAGAAGCTCCTTCGGGTTTTCCACTGAAGAGCCCATTGTACTGTTCGCTGGTCGATTCGAGAAGGAGAAGAGACTTGGCCTGCTGATAGATGCATTTCGAGAGCTGTCTGCTATGAAGCCCAAGGCCAGACTGGTGCTCGTTGGGAAGGGCAGAGAAGAGGAGGCCATCAGATCGCTAGTAGCTCGCAGAGGCGTGGAAAACGTAACATTCAGAGGCCCTGTTAGCAGAAAGGAAATGCCCTTGATGCTCAACTGTGCCGATGTCTTCGCACTTCTATCCATTCACGAGGGTCTTCCCCTCGCAGTTCTTGAGGCCTTGTCCTGCGGAGTGCCAGTTGTCGCGACCCCTGTTGGCGACCTTCCACTTCTCGTCCGTAAGGGTATCACGGGAAGACTCGTGTCGGACCTCGACCCGAAGCCAATCGCCAAACTCATGAGGGAGGTCATGGATAACAGGTCCGCGTATTCGGACGGATGCAGGCAAGTCGCTCTGGAGAGGAGTTGGGACGTGGTAGTCAGAAGGATGGTCCAAATCTATGAGGAAGTTCAACATGCAGGCTCCTGAGTCCACGGAAAGGAAATCGGAGAAGGCCCGGAAGAAGCAGGCCAGGCCCAAGACTGTCCGCAGGATGCCCAAGTATGGCGTGTACTGCTTCATCATCGTGCTCATACTGATGAACCTCCTCTTTCGATACCCAGTCGAAATCACTCACGAGGTAGGCGCCGACACCACATTCATTGACAGTCTGGCAAGCTCGCTCTCCAATGAAGGTTACGCGAAGTGGGTCCTCAATCCGACATCTCTGTTTGGCCTGTACGCTCTTTCATACCCGAGCGGGGTCCCCTTCCTTCTTTCGGAGTTCTCCCAAATGTCTGGTGTCAGCATTGAGGGGACCATATTCTTCTTCGGAATCGTTCTTGGAATCATCGGAGCTCTGGGAGCCTTCCTCGTCTCGAGGGAACTCTTCCAGAATGAGGCCTTCGCCTTCCTCGTTGCGCTCCTATTCTCTCTCGCCCCCTTCTTCCTGAAGGATACCACCTGGGTAGGGTCGGCCAGAGGTTCTGTCGTTGCCTTGATTCCCATAGTGCTCTGGTTGCTGATTCGAGCGACGAAATCGCACGACTCCAGGTTCTTCGCCTTATCAATCGCAATCTTCTTGGTAGCCTGCTCTCTACACAGAATGGGTTTCCTGATGGTCTTCTTCTTCATCTCATTCTTCTTCGTCTCTTCGATTCACAAGGTCACCCAGAGGATTAGGTTTGCACTGGTGAATTACGAGCGCCTGTTCAGAGTATTCGGCACCGTTCTCGCTCTATCAGGGTTCCTTTTCGTGTTCTACGTGCAGATTCTCTTTCCTGGATATGGTGGTTTTAACATCGTCGAGGTTTACGGGCGCGGAGCATTCTTCGAGGGAACGGACCACGGGACGGTGTTATTGAACATGGGCGTCAACTTCGTTGGCAAAGTCGGCCTGGCCATTCCGATCGCGCTTGTGGGTCTCCTTCTATATGTCTGGAAGCGGCCAAAGAGGATCGACGAGAAGTTCGTCCTTGTCGTCATACTTCTGCTGGTACCATTCTTGTCGCTGAGAGACTACATCTCCGAGTTTCTGATTCTCTTCTTCGTGCTGATGGCAGTGTTCACACTCGTCTACGTCCAGAAACGCAACGTGCGATGGTCGAGGGTACTTATCGTTTCCGCTGTGGTCTTCCTCGTCATCTCTGTCGCCTTCTCATGGGTCATGAAGGACTACTGGAGAGACAAGTACGTATCAGACACGCCGATATCTGAGAGCACATTCGATACAGCAATGTATGTGGAGACCTACGGTGATGGGATTCTGCTGACCAACTTCGGTCTCATGGCCGGAAGGATTTCGGCAATGACTGACAGCCCCACGCTCCCGCTTGGAGGCGCGTCAACACATTGGCACGGCCCCCAGCAGCTGATATTCCAAACTTCCACGTCCCCGAACCTGCTCTTCTTCCCATTGAACGAACTCCAGACCAGACGTCTGAACTACGATGAGGTCACATTCACAACCGATGAGGTGTTCGTGCCAAAAAACGCTCCAAATGCTCTTGTGGAGTGGGAAACTATACTCAGGAGCGCACCCGACACGACGGAAGCGGAGAACGTAGCAACGAAGTATGACATTCACTATGTCACAGTCAGCAAGATTGACAGATACCGATTCCTCTCGTGGGGATGGAGGCCGTCGGTGTTCTTGCGGGACATTCAATTGCCATCAGCTGGAGCCAGGTATAAGATATACGAAAATTCGGAGGAGACTATGTGGTTCTACCGGTGACGGATGGTCAGAACGTGATGCCCACTTCTTACTCAACTGGCCCCTTTGCGACAATATCCGTCCAAACTCTGGGGTCACACTTGAATCCTTGGAGTCCATGCTCGGCAGTCAGCCCGGGCATCGATGGTGCGGAGGGAACATAGAAGTGAGAATCCTGCTGGCCTGGCCCACATATCATCCCGACGTGTCTGCAGGTGCCGTTCGGGGAGCTGCCTTCGCCCGGCATCTCTCGGGTCTTGGAAATGAGGTCGTTGTCCTGACACCCCTCCAGTCACCTGGGAATGGACTACACGCAGAGGACTCATCCAAGATTCATAGGATTCTTAGCTATGATACAATCTCTCGGAGGTTCGGGTTTGTACCAGCGCTTGCGGCGTTTCCCATCACATTCGGAGCGATTCGAGCGGCCGTGATCAAAGCCAGCCCAGATGTCGTGATTGCCAGCACACCGGGTCCATTGCTTGCCCTTGAGACGTATTTAGCGACGAGAGGACTTCCGACATCTTTCGTTCTGGACCTCCGGGACCCTTGGCGGTCTGGCAGCTACCTGTACAGAGGTGCGCTCAGGAACTGTACCAAGCAGGCAATTGAGGAACTGCTCTGCCGGAAGAGCGATTCAATCCTTTGCGTTACGTCCTCATTGAGGGAAATGGTGATGCGAGACTACGGAGTTGGTCCCGACAAGGTTGCGGTCGTGTCCAACGGGGCCGAAGGAGAATCCCAGCGAGGAGTGTGGGCTGAGAAGGAGTATGATTTCGTCTTCTTGGGCGCCCCATCAGCGTACAAGAACATCGAGGAACTCTTGGAGGCGCTGGCCATCGTCTCTCAGAACATGCCCATCAAGGTCCGCTTTGTCGGGTGGGTTGAGAATCCCTACACGGAGGCCCTGGAGACCCTTGCCCGTTCTCTGGGCCTTGAAGAATCGGTCGAGTTCTTGCCGAGGATCCCAACTGACGAGGTCGTAGGAGTGATATCAAAGGCCAGAGTTGCACTTGAGACGGTTGGCGGGCCATCGACATTCTCGTGGGCCATAGGAGCGAAGAACTACCAGTATCTTGCCGCTGGCCTTCCCATAGCGTGCCTGTCCAAACACAGGGATGGTGAGATGTACAGCTTCTTGATGCCCGATGTCGGTTTTATCTCAAACACGAAGGAGGACTTTGCGACGAGTCTCATTGAGATTCTTGAAGACACCAACCGACTCAATCAGATGAGCTCCAATGCGCTCAAGTACTCCGAGAAGTTCAGGTGGGGGAGGATAGTGTCCGACCTCTACGAGAACAGGCTGCTCAAGCTGGTAGGTGAGCGGTCTTGAGCGAAGTGCTTGTCGTCCACATCAGTCCCGAACTCACTTCCTTCGTCAGGAAGGACATAGAAATCCTCTCGACCGCATATCAAGTAAGTCAGTTCTTCTACAAGGGCAGGAGAAGTGTCCCCTCCCTCGCCCGAAGAGTTCTTTCGAGCGATGTAACATTCTCCTGGTTTGCCTGGGACCATGCCGCCTGGACCGTGAGGATGTCCAGGGCTCTTGGCAAGCGATCCATCGTCATTGTGGGAGGCTTCGATGTCGCCTCCGTGCCGGAAATCAGCTATGGCAACCTCCTCAACCCTTCATCAGCCAAGAGAACACTGTACGCACTCAATCGAGCCAACACTGCTTTGGCGGTCTCGGAGTCTACCCGGGATGAGGCCGTTCGTTTGTCTGGTAAGGAAGACATTCAGGTGATTCATCACGGTTTCGACTCTGAGAAGTTCTATCCTGTAGAGGAGAAGAGGCCTCAGGTCATATCGGTTGGCGACGTAAGCCCCTCAAACATGAAGAGGAAGGGGCTGGCCACCTTCGTGGAAGCCGCCAAGCTGTTGCCAGAAGTCCGATTCCTGCTCGTCGGTCGCGTTCACCAGGATCTGAGGGCCGATTTCGGCGAAAGACCAGGCAATCTAAAGGTAACTGGAAGGGTGCCCGACTCCGAGCTCCTGAACCATCTACAAAGCTCGAAGGTCTACGTTCAGGTGTCGGCGCACGAAGGATTCGGATGCTCACTGGCTGAAGCCATGTTGTGTGAATGTGTTCCCGTTGTGACATCCAAGGGAGCCTTGCCCGAGGTCGTCGGTGATACAGGTGAGTACGTTCCGTTTGACGATCCGAAGGCCACCGCTGATGCAATACAGAGAGTCCTGGAGGAGGATTCCATGGGGAAGATGGCCAGGGAAAGGATAATGACGAACTTCCCTCTCGAGAAGCGGAGTCTGGCCCTCATCAAGGCAGTGGAGGACTTACTCTAATGAAGGGACGACTGGTCTTCGTGATCGATTCCCCTTTTCCCTATCGCTCTGGCGGTCGGGAGACCTGGCTGTCAAGGATGGCGAACATGCTCCACGATGACTACAGCGTTACGATAATCTCGTTGATGAATTACACTGGACGCAAGGAACCTTTCTACGAGGTTCCACAAGATGTCAGGATTCTTAAGGTACCAACGCTTCTCAACGCCAGAATCGGAGGGAGGTTCTCCGCCCTCAAGCAGTTGTTTGGCGGGCTTCTCCTCTTCTCTTTGACAGCGGGACTTCTTGCCATGAGGTACTCGTTCTCAAGGACTGCGACGTTCATCATTGCCTTGAATCCAGGACACGCGTTCTTCCCAGCACTATTCGCAAGCGGGTCGAGAGTACATCGAATCGCTTGTGTCAGAGGCAACTACCTGAAGGAAATGGGAAGTCTATTCCCCAAGGCAGATCGATACGTGGGCATTGCGCGAGGCCTGCAGCGCGAGGGATTCCGCAGAGCGGACCTGATACTCACAAATGGATACGACACTTCAGCAGCCATTCGCCCACACGTCTCTGATCAGGGTAAGATCGTGACCCTGCCGAACGGAGTGGATAATGATTGCTTCTCCCGGGCTTCAGGTGGCAAGCGCTCGGAACCGAAAGTCGTCGGCATGGTTTGCACGCTTTCCTCATTGAGGGGAACTGATGCAGCGATAGCAGCGGCTGCAAATCTGAACAAGAGGCCTGGCGTCTCCTTCCGGATGCTCCTGGTAGGTAAGGGGGATATTGCGAGATATAGCAGGATGGCACACGACCTAGCTCTCGGCGACATTGTTGAGGTTCGAAGCGAGACAAAGTATGTTGACAGGGCTCTTGCTGAGATGGATATCACGCTCGCTTTGACTGATGGATGGGGAATCAGCCATTCCCTGCTCGAGGAAATGTCGGCGGGCAAGGCAATCATTGCCTTGGACAGTCCCGCCTACACACAGGTTCTTGAAGATGGAGTCAATTCCCTCCTTGTGGAGGATAGGGACACCCGCGTATTAGCGGACGCCATGGAGCGACTTATCCGGGATGAAGAGCTGGCCTCCCGTCTCGGAGAGAGAGCTCAGGATGAGGCAATGAAGTACGATTGGTCCATCGTTGAGAAGAGGTTCCGCGACATACTGACGAGCCTGTCGAGGGGCAAACCAGCGAGGGGATAGTGTGGGATCAGTCAAAGGCGCATACAACAAACTTCTACTTCTGACATCCTCCAGATTGGTTGCCCGCTCGAACAGGAATGACAACCTCGCCCTTGCCAGGATGGTCGAAATATCGCGACTCTACAAGCCATACTATCTTTACGGGTATGAAAAGACCCAATGGCTCCCCAGAAC
>JAGLRN010000066.1 GCA_023136265.1 Thermoplasmata archaeon | reverse complement strand
CTACGGAAACGTGCCCTACTACCGCAAGGTAATGAGAGAGCGCAAACTTGGTCCGGAAGACATCAGAACAGCTGGGGACCTGACGAAGCTTCCGGTCCTTACGAAGGAGATAATACGGGGAAACATCGATTCCCTTGTGTCCAATGCCATCCCGCCACGGAAGCGGATTCTGATGAAGACCGGCGGGTCGACCGGGGAGCCGCTTCCCTTCTATACGACTCAAGAGGCGGATGAATGGATCTGGGCGAGCATGTTGCGGGCCAGAACTTGGCAGGGAGTGCTGGTCAACTTCAGGAAGGTAGGAGTGTCCGCGGCCATCAAGGAGCGGGATAAGTGGGAGAGAAACGAGATCTACTACTCCGCGTTCGACTGCTCGGACAAAGCGTTCGAGCGTGTCGTCCAGGAAATGACGGCTTTTCGACCTCAGTACGTGACCGGATACGCCGCCTATCTCTATCTTCTAGCTAGATACCTCAAGGAGCGCGACATCGGTGGAATCTCTCCTTACGCGGTCGAGACACAGTCGGAGATGCTCTTCCCGTACATGAGGGAATCCATCGAGGAGGCGTTCCAATGTCCTGTATTCGACCACTACGGATGCAAGGAGACCACGATTAAGGCCTGTGATTGCTCCCGCCATGAGGGTCTTCACGTTTCAGTTGAGAACGGCGTGCTCGAAACAGTGAAGGACGACGAACAGGTGGTTGGCGAGGCCGGCAGCTTTCTGATGACCGATTTCAGGAATCTGGCAATGCCACTCATCCGCTATGAAGTCGGGGATTCTGGGAAGATGTCTGCAGACCAATGCTCGTGTGGCAGGTCGCTTCCGCTTCTGGAGTCGATATTGGGCAGAACGTTGGACATCGTTTGGCTTCCCAAGGGAAGAGTCCTTCCCGGTGAGTTCTTCCCTTACTTCCTGAACAATGTCTCCGGCATCATCCAGTATCAGGTAGAGCAAAAGGCCGTCGACAGGATCACCCTCAGGATAGTCAAGTCATCGAACTTCCGTGAGGATGACCAACGTACACTGCTGTCGAACCTATCGGGTTGCTTGGGAGAGGAAGTGGAGGTAAACCTTGAGTATGTAGACTATATCTCATTGACACCCACAGGAAAGCAGAAGATAGTGGTCTCCCACGTCAAACCCTGAGGCTTCACATGGTCCCCAAGCGAATCTGCTACTTCGGCGATTCATCGTCCATCCATCTGGTCAGGTGGGCCAATGTCCTGCTGAGGAACGGATGGCATGTTCACGTCGTCTCAGATCGTCAACCCTGTGAGGGCTATGATGAAGGTGTGATGCATCATAGAATCCACACACCTACTTCTCATAACGTCCGCCTACCTTTCGTCACGCGGCTCTGGATGACCTTGAACTTGATTAGAACAGTGAGACGGATCGACCCAGCGGTCATGCATGCTCACAGCATTCCTGGCTACGGAGACTACATGGGAATCTTGTCCAAGATCCTTCCAGATGTCCCGATTGTGGTGACTGCGTGGGGTTTCTCCCATATGGAGTCAGAGCTGAGCAGGCCGATGAGGTACTTCCTGAGCAGAATGGCCCTCCGTAGCGCAGTCGCTGTCACGACATCGGCCCCTAGAATGGCCGACAAGCTTTCTGAGGCTTATGGACTCGACAAGACGAAGATTGCGACATTCAGTTGGGGCGTGGATCTTGAGACCTTCCGGCACCTGTCAAGGCAAGAGTCTGAGCCTCTCAGAATACGAGAGGAGATACCGGCAGATGCTGATGTAATCCTGTCTCCCCGGACTATGCATCCTCACTACAGGATAGAGATGATAGTGAAGGCGGCAAGTTGCGTCCTCCGGAAGAACCCCAATACGATTTTCATTCTTCTTGCGGGCTACGGGTCTGACACCTATTCACAAGAGATTCACAATCTTGTGAATTCTTCAGGAATCGAGAAGAACGTCCGAATAGTCAAGAGACTTCTTTCGCCCAAGGAGATGGCTGAATACTTCAGCGTCGCTGATTTCATCATCCAGATACCCAAGACCGACCAGCTCTCGGCCACGTTGCTCGAAGCAATGGCATGTGGGGCGATTCCGATACTGTCCGACCTGGAGGTCTACCGGAATCGGCTTCGACCGGGCACAAATGTCTTATATACTGAAACTGAGAATCCCAGCAGCCTAGCAGCAACGATCACGAAAGCAATCGGCATGCCGCAGGAAGAAAGGGATGTGATTACCGCGAGGAACCGAGAGATGATTGAGAGTGATGAGAACTTTCAGGAGAATGCACAGAACATGATTCGGATATACGAGGATCTGACTCGTGGAGATTAGGTGGTTATGATGGAGGATTTCTTCAAAGGAAAGAGGATTCTGGTGACAGGCGCGACCGGTTCCATCGGATCTGAGATTCTGAGGAAGTTGGCAGGCCTGGGGCCTGAGAGAATCATCGCATTCAGCCGAGACGACTCAAAGCAGTTCTACCTCCAACAGGAGCTGCGAGAGTATCCGAACATCCAGTACGTGATCGGAGACGTGAGGGATCTTCACGCGATTGAGCGCGTCTTCGACGACCGTGTCGATGTCGTCTTTCACGCGGCAGCTCTCAAGCATGTTGAAATCTCCGAGCAAAACCCCGACGAGGCCGTCAAGACGAATGTCATCGGAACCCAGAATATGATCGATATCGCCTTGCGATCTCGGGTGGGGAACTTCGTCACGATAAGCACAGACAAGGCAGTCAATCCCAATTGCACGATGGGAGCGACTAAGTACGTTGCCGAGAAGATTACGACGGCAGCGAACCTCCGGTCGCATGGAGGAGCTTTCTGCAGCGTCCGGTTCGGCAACGTACTCGGAACGAGAGGTTCTGTTCTCCCTACATTCTTGCGTCAGCTAAAGAAGGGGAAGCCTCTGGTAATCACAGACAGAGAAGTGACTCGATTTGTCATCACGATTGAGCAAGCGGTCGACCTGATACTTGAAGTGACAAGACTGGCCCAAGGAGGCGAGATATTCGTCCTGAAGATGCCTGCGATGAAGCTCGGCGACATGCTGGACATCGTCGTCAACAAGATCGCTCCGAAGATAGGCGTCTCCCCAAGCGATGTCGAGATTGTGGAAATCGGTCTCAAGGCGGGCGAGAAGCTTCATGAGGATCTGGTAAGCGGGCAGGAGACCGGACGCATGTGGGAATCGGATAAGCTCTATGCCATATACTCTGACATGGTGGAGACGAAACCACGGCAGGGCTTCGAGATGTCACAGGTGAAGGAGTACTCCTCGCGTACAACTAAGCGGCTTTCCCCCGATGAGCTCGAGTCCCTCCTGCTGAAGGCGATGGACGTTTCGGAGGAATAGCTCCATGTCGAGCAAACTGGCCATCCTCGGTGGGAAACCCGCCTTCGAGACTCCCTATCCGATAGTGAATCCATCGGCAGACAGATACATCGAAGGCTACCTGGACGATGTCCGGAAGATTCTGGAGTCAGGGAGACTATCGGGAGTCAACGTCCGGGTGAAGGATTTCGAGGATGCTATCGCGGATTACCTTCATGTGGCAAGAGCTGTCGCTGTCGCATCGAATACCGCTGGAATGACGCTTTGCCTATCCGCTCTTGGCGTCAAGGAAAAGACCGTGCTGCTTCCAAGCTTCACTTTCTCGGCCACCGCTCTAGGCCCCTACTGGAACGGCAACTCTATGAGATGGATCGACATCGATGACACTCTCACGCTTTCCGAGCAACAGATCCGCGGAATGAACCTGGATGGGCTCGATCTCCTAATTGGTGTCCATATCTTTGGCAATCCGTGCGCATGCGACACAATCGCAGATGTCGCCGGGTCTGGAGGCCTCCCGGTCGTTTTTGATGCTGCTCATGGATTGGGGTCTGTTTGTGAAGGGGTGAAGGTTGGATCATTTGGCGACGCCGAGGTCTTCAGCCTGAGCTCCACCAAACTGGTAACATCGTTTGAGGGCGGCATAGTTGCGACGAACGATGACGAGTTGGCTGAGAAGATCACTGTACTGAGGAACTACGGCAACCTCCCAGACTACTCGTGCGAAACTCCGGGTATGAATGCCAGGATGCCAGAAGTAAGCGCGGCGCTTGGTCATCGGATGCTCCAAGATGTCGATGAGTTCGTTAGGAATCGCGGTGACTACGGTGACATTTATCAGCGAAAACTCCAGGGCGTGCCTGGCATCTCCTTCCAGCGGATAAGAGACGGATGCACCTCCTCTAGGAAGGACTTCGCGATTCTCATCTCCGAGGAGGAGTTCGGGATGACGAGGGACGTGCTTTCCCTTGCGCTTGAAATGGAAAACATCATGACGAAAAAGTACTTCTATCCACCTGTCCACGAGTTGGAGGCGTTCAGAGCTCTAGGCGAGGGCGACGTGCCTCTCACAGAGCAAGTGTCTCGCAGGATACTCTGCCTTCCCATCCACAATTTCATGTTGAAGGAGGATATCGAATCAGTGTGCGATTGCGTTGGCGCGTGTTCCGAGGAATCGGAGCGCATTGTGCGCCGCGTTCAAGAGGAGGCGAGATGATGACAGTCGAGTTGACCGATGTGAAGAAGCTTAGGAGACTGGGCGATGGAGCCAAGGTGTTCCCCATGGCGAAGATTGTGAGCCCGGAGGTCGTGGAGATTGGTGACCACTCCTTCATCGATGACTTCGTGTTCATCAACGGCGGCCAGGGTGTAGTGATTGGGAACCACGTTCACATTGCATCCTTCGTTTCGGTGATTGGCGGGGGGAAGTTTATCGCTCAGGACTACTCAGACGTTGCCTGCGGTTCCAGGATACTGACCGGCACGAACCTGAAAGACGGACACATGAGCACCTCTTCTCCTAGGGACCTGCAATCGGTGACGGTTGGAAGTGTGACCCTCGAGCAGGACGTATTTGTGGGCAGCAACTGCGTGCTTCACCCGAACGTCCGTATGCGTGAGGGAAGCGTGCTGGGCAGCAACTCATTGCTTCTCGAAGATACCGAACCTTGGGGCATCTATGTGGGTAGTCCCGCCAAAAGGATTGGCGGCAGACAGAGACTCCCTCCTGATGAGGAACTGCGCAGGAAGCTCGCAGGACAGACTCAATGAACGGATTCTGTCACGTCACTTTTCCGAGTCCTTCTTTGGCCTCAGCGCTGACCAGATCTCGCGTGTGAAGCTAAGCAATTCTCCTCTGGACAAGCAGTGGAGCACGCCGAGGTAGATTAGCGATCCGACAATCAACTCAATGGCGAATGTCAAGATTGAGAGCGGCAACGCGATCTTCACGAGAACGAGACCCAGCCCCATCACTAATGACGATGCCAGGGGAACCCCGACCATTCGGGCAACATCTCTCACTCTGACTTCGAGCAATCTGTTGACGATGATCACGGAGGCTGTGGACCCGACCGCAATCGTCAAGGTGACGAAGATCGTGGCGCCGACAAGCCCATAGATTGTGGTCACTGGATAAAGGCCCGCCAGCAACACAAGCAGTTCAGCTGCGAGAATCTTTAAGGGAACGTCCTGCCTCTTCACCGCCAAGAAAACGTTCGAGCCTACAGCCGACAGAGAATAGAACAGCCCGTAGAAGGCAAGGAATTGCAATGGAATCTCCACCTGCGACCAGTTGGGCCCCAGAATGTAGAACACAAACTCATAGGACAGGATGGCCAGACCAATCGCGACTGGAAATGACAGCATCGAGACCGGATAGAAGGTCTTCGTGTATGCTCTCTTGAGCTTCTCCTTCTGCATCTGGATCTTCGAGTAGGCGGGGAACAGAACCCTTCCCAGCAGGGCAACTATGTTCTGACCGCTGTACAGACCGAACCTCCGGGCGAGCGTGTATACTCCCAGGCCTGTTGATCCGACGAACTTCCCAATGGCGAAGTTGTCAATGTTCCTCACCCCGAAACCCATCAGATTGATCCCGACGATGTCGCGACCGTACGTGTACATGTCTCTTGCCACTACTCTGTTGAACCTGATGCGGGGTCGCCACCTGTGCATCTTCCAGTAGAGAGCTACATTCACTGGCCCTCCAACGAGGCCTCCGAGTACGAGGCTCCAGTAGGAGAATCCCGCCAAGGCGAACGCGACTGTCGATACGGTGTTCACTGACGAGGTGATGACTGTGATGATGGCGATCTTCCTGAACTGCATGGTCTTCGTGAGCCTTGCGCCGTGCACACTTGCGAAGGCTTCGATGACGAAGGACAGGCTCGCGACCCTTATGATGGGCTCAACGAGGGGTTCCCCGAAGAAGTCCGCACCGAAGGGTGCCACGACGAACGCAATCGCGTAGAGAACCAGCCTGAGCGCGATGTTGGACCAGAATACGATATCGGCGGCCTCGTCCTCGTCAGTCCGCCTTTGGATGTACGCCGCACCGAGCCCGAAGTCCTTGAACAGCGTGATTATGCCGATGATTATTGCCGCGATTGTGACAAGACCGAAGTCCCTGGGAATGAGTATCCTTGCCAGTATGACGAGTGCAATCAGATTGAGGAGCTTCGTGAAGGCAACCATCGCGTAGACGATGCCGGCGCTCCTAATCGTGGCCTCCTTGAGGGTTCTCTCCTCTGCAGGCATCTCGCTCACGTGGACAACTCCTTTCAGGACTTATGCGGTCCGGCTCTCAAACCTCGCGATAGTGCCGATTAAAGCCTACGTATATAAAATGCCATGAGGAGATTATCCCCCAGGCATTGCATGCGTACGGACCGTCATCCACGGCTGTCCATGTTCTGGATGTACTCCTTCAGACCTGGACCGATGTCACCTCTCCTGAGTGCCAGTTCCATGTTCGCAACGATCCATCCCAGATGACTGCCGATGTCGAACCTCCTTCCCTTAAACCTGTAGGCCAGAACCTCCTCTTCTGCGGCCATCTTCCCGATCGCGTCCGTTAGCTGGATCTCGCCCCTCTTGTCTGGCAGCGTTCTCTCCAAGTGGTCAAAGATGGCAGGAGAGAAGACGTATCTCCCCATTGACGCCAGGTTCGACCTTGCCTGCCCCTTCGGCGGCTTCTCCGTTATTTCCTCTATCTGCATCAGCCCTTCGCCTAGGTCTTCGCCAGATACGATGCCGTATTTGTGTGCCTCTGACTCTGGAACTTCCTCAACGGCGACAACAGAGCGCTTCTTCTGCTTGAAAATGTCTGCAAGTTGTTTCGTGCAGGGCGTGTCCCCCACAACGATGTCATCACCAAGGAGGACAGCGAAGTCATCATCGTTGACGTACTCCTTCGCGCACAGCACCGCGTGCCCGAGCCCAAGCGGTTCCTTCTGCCTCACGTAGAATATCCGGGCCATCTCGCTTATCTGCTGGACCGTCCTCAGCTCCTCCATCTTGTCCTTGCTCCAAAGATAGCCTTCTAGTTCAACCGATTTATCGAAGTGGTCCTCGATTGCCCTTTTCCCTCTGCCTGTGATTATCAGAATGTCCTCAATTCCCGATTCAACCGCCTCTTCCACGACATACTGTATCGCCGGCTTGTCAACAACCGGAAGCATCTCCTTCGGCTGCGCCTTCGTGGCCGGCAGAAACCTCGTCCCCAACCCCGCCGCGGGAATGACCGCCTTCACGCCAACTCTCAAGCCTGAGACTCAACTTAATCCTTTCGCACCCCTAGCGACTTGACCGGGCAACTCTGCCTCATCACTGCTGTACGCCGTGTTGCAAGCGGGACAGTTTCCAGCCTCCTCCAGGCACTCGGCGTGGTAGAACCTCCCGCAGGAGCATCTGACGCCCGGGATCGATGGTGAGAGCACGTCCCCGCAGATCCCGCACAGCGTGCCCCGCTTCCTCGTCTCCTCGACCGCGGGCTCGGCGGGCTTCTCCTTCATCAGCACCTTGTACGTGATGAGCCAGAAGACAGTGATCCAGAGCACGAATATCATCCAACCCAGGTTCGAGTGGGCCTGGAGCAGACTCTCCATCGGATCGTCACCCGGTGCCCACACGCCCACCAGCACAACGATGACAATCCTCAGAAGGTTTGCAACGTATGACGTCACAAAACCAAGAACGAGCAAAGCACCGACGCGCCGATTGACCTCATTGTATTCCGTGAGTATGAACGCCGTGAAGGCTCCAGCGAATATGCTGAAGGAGTAGATGCCAGAACAGGATGTCGTCACGCCCAAGGGCTCGATATTCAGGTGACTTGGGAAGTACAGAGTAGGTATACCAAGGTTACTTGGGTCAGACCCAACCCAGCTCTGTATCCCCAAGAGGTTCAAAATGGCGTTGGCTTCAGGCACCAAGAAGACAGCAGAATATGCGTTCACGCCCGCATCAAAGTCACCTTGAAATGCCCGCATCAAAAGGAGAGGTATGACCAAGATCAGCACGAGGACGCCAGAGAGAATCAACAGGAAGTCCTTTTCTCTCTCGTAACTCTCGGGAACGAAGTTGTAAACCACGAGCATGGCCCCGAAGAAGATGAGCACATTGTCATGAGTGCCAAGGTACAACCCTCCAAACACCAGCAAGTTGTACGCAACATCAAGAGCGATCAGTGCAGCGCCGAGAATTGGAAAAAAGGGTCCCAGTCTCAATCGTACAGAGAAGAATCCCATGATTCTGTTGGCCAGACTCTCACGAGGCTCTTCTGAAGACTTCTCCGGCATAAATGCGAGGACCAGCAGAGCTATTCCTGAGAGGAAGAGGACCATGCCCACATACCCCAGGTTCTCGGCTTTCTGTGGGAGAACTACGAGATTGACTCCAGATAGGAGCAATATGAACACGAGAAGTAGGAAATACCCTCTGTGTCTTCTGACGAATTCGACAGCCCTTTCGAGGTCTGGCATAACCATTCACTTACAGACGAAAGACATTCACCCCCATATTTATAACCTTTTGACCATTTATCCAAAGGCTTGCGACACTCTTGTAACCCAATTACACGCAACCCAGAATCGCGGAGAAGAATTCCTTTGTGTCACGTGCTTTTCGGAATCGAAAGGCTATTAGGTTTCAAAAGCGTCCCCTCTTGGCGAGAAGGCCCACAATGAGGACTGAATCCGAGAAAGCGGAGGTCTCGAAGCTCTTGGATGCGCATCCCGATTTCCGCCTCGAAGACGGAGCGTACTTCACATTCAGTGTGGATTTCGAGCTTGCCTGGGGCCTCGTGAACACAAATCCTCAGCTTCTCACGACTCTGCGGAAGCTTCCAGGAGCCGCAAGGGACCCTACGGACTTCCTGATAAGAGCTCTGGAAAAAAACGAAGTCCCGTGCACATGGGCGGTCGTAGGTCACCTGCTGCTTGACTCATGTGAACGTGAAGATGGGATTCCGCACAAAGGTATGCCAAGACCTACTCCGGAGTGGTTCCATCCAGATCCCTGTACGAACGTGGACAAGAATCCCTTTTTCTATGCAAGAGATGTGGTTGAGGAGATTTCCTCGAGTTCAGTCCAGCATGAGATCGCATGCCATTCCTTCTCCCATGTTGATTTCTCGCAGTGCTCCAAGGATATCGCTCGGGCGGAGATCGAGACTAGCAGAGAAATCGCAAGAGAACTAGGGATCACATTCAAGTCGTTCGTCTATCCAAGAAATCGAGTCGCACATGTTGACTTGCTGAGAGAGTCTGGCTTCCGTGTCTATCGAGGGAGAGAGATTTGGAGGCCGGAGACTGGTAGAGAAAGGGCAACGTTATTATCCACGAAACACAGAATACTCCCTTCACCAACATCACCCGAACGTTCAGAGGGTATCTGGGAGATTCCCACATGTCTCCATTTCTCATGTCTAGGTCGTCCGGCCGCCAGACTGCCTCTGAACGCACTGTGGCAAGCCAGAACTGGAACTCGTGAAGCCATCAAGAGTCACAGAGTCTTCAGCGTCTACCTGCATCCTTGGGAGTTGGCATTGTATCCCTCTCTCAGGAAGGGAGTTGAGATCCTGCTCCGTCATGTCTCCAGAATCAGAGATCAAGGCAGGATATCGATTGTAACCTTAGGGGAGCTGTCGGGAATACTCGATCGAACCTTCGCAGAAGGGCAATAGCGCAGGTGCCCACTCGGCTGACTTCAGCTGTGAAATCCCAGGTAGGTCGATTCCCTGGGCACCGATTGCCGACATTTCACCCTTGAAAAGCAGCCATTCATATCTGGTCAGAATCGCCCATTGTCAGGTACCAGTTGGCGGGCTGTGATAGCGTTTCCTTCGGGAGCCTTGGCAGATTGACACGAACAATCAGTTTCACTTCAGTCCTTGGAGAGAAAAGGAAGCCATATCTCCTCATGTGCTTGTCCGTTACAATAGTGTGGGGATACCAGAACTTCACCAAGTCCGCATCTCGCTCCTCAAAATAGTCTAGAGAGAATCGAATCATGTTATGCAATACGTCCTGCTTCCTCGCGAGTATGTCGACAATGTATCCGATCTTGGTGCCCAGGCCTTCTCTCAGGGCCAGTACAACGTAGCCATGGGCCTCATTATGGTCTCCGGACACAAAGGCCACATAGGACTCGTCCTCTCTCTCGCAGTACCTCCAGTTTAGGAAATCCCTATCCCTGACAGCAGCTATCTGGTGGGATTCCGAAACCTCGTCCCAAAGACGATCGACTCGTTCATCGAAAGTCCCGCACTGCAAGATTTCTGAGTCTTCACCCTTCTCTGACCTCGTCAGCGCAGAGAACGTTGCGTCGATGGGTCTGGAAAGGACTGCCATTATCGGAGACAGCGATTCGACGCCTCCAAAGTAGTGCGTGAGAACATTGTGCGTGTTGAGGAATCTGAGTCTGATTCTGACGCTGCCCACGTCAAACCAGCCGGACTTGAGATGGCCTCCGTAGGCGGGGGAATTGGGAAATCCATACCAAACAGGCACGCCTCCCACCTCGGAGCTCCCTATCAGCGCCTTGGCAAGAGAGAGGAATACTCCTTTCCGTCTGAAATCTGGATGGACCACCAAATCAACAGCCTGACCCGCGGTGACCACTTCCTCTCCGGCTTTCATTCTCACCGGAACGATGGCCATGTGCCCAATCATTTGATTGCCAGATTCGGCGACTGCGATTAGACTACTGGGCGTGTGGCGGAACTTCCATTGCCACTTCTCGAGGGAGTACTTCTTGGACGCCTGAGCGTATGCCACATTTATCAAGTCAACTATTTCCCTCTCATCACCCTTCTGATATGTTCGGACAGAAATCGGTTCCCTCATATTCCAGTTAGTGCGTAGAGCTATCGTCTATTTAAGCCTGAGTTCGCCCACTTCCTGATTGAGTCACAGCCCACAAAGATACGACATGTTGACATCCTCTTTCTCTTGGCCACCTTGTACAAGGGCTGAGTGAGTCCGTCACCAAGAAAAACTTAACTACGAGGAACCTTTCAGCCACACATGAAGATAATCGGAGGGTCAGCTTCATCGGACCTTGCTGGGAGATTGGCTGGGGAGCTCAACGCGGACCTGGTCGCGACCGAGGTCAAGCGGTTCCCGGACGACGAGGCCTACGTCCGCATAGTCGATGACATCACCGAGGAGGATGTGGTCCTCGTTCAGAGCGCCTATCCCGACAGGAACATCGTGGAGCTGTTCCTCTGGCAGGACGCACTCGCGGATCTCAGCGTGAACAGCCTGCGCGTCGTCATCCCCTACCTCGGCTACGCGCGGCAGGACAAGGCATTCCTCAAGGGGGAAGGGGTGAGCATACGCGCCCTGGCGAACCTCATCCAGATGGGCGCGAGCGAGATGTACACCGTCGACGCGCACAGCGAACGAGCCTCAAGGTACTTCGACGTCAGGTGGAACGAGCTTTCCGCCGCGCCGGCCTTGGCGGGTCATCTGAGAAACCTGGGCATCGATCTCGTTCTTGCGCCCGACGAGGGAGCGCTGGAGCGCGCACGACAGGTCGCAGACATCCTCGACTGCGAGTCCGACTATCTCGAGAAGAAGAGGATCGACTCGCACACGGTCGAGGTCTCCCCGAAGACGCTCGATGCCGGCGGGAAAGTCGTCGCCATCGTGGACGACATAATCTCCACCGGCGGCACGATCCTGAGGGCGACGGAGCAGTTGAGGGAGCACGGGGCCAAGACCGTCATTGCGGCGTGCACGCACGGTCTCTTCGTCGGCGACGCCCTCGAGAAGCTGAACGTGTGCGACGAGGTCTTCTGCACGGACACGCTCATGAGCCCCGTTTCCAAGGTCACCGTGGCGGGCGTCATCGCTGAGGCGCTTGGAGCGCAGAGAGACTAGGGTCCCAACGGCCGTGGCCTATGCTACAAGTATGCTGCCAGGGTCAGGAATATTATGCCAGCAGCCACGAGGAGTCCTCCCCTCTCGTAACCGTCGAAGTTCGTCGACGTGAGGCCTCCGATGAACGCGGTCAGTGCTGCCAGTGTGGCCCCCGAGACCCGCAGGAAATATGCGAAGTCCCTGACCGATTCCTCGCCGTTGGCGAATCTCAATATCAGTAGGCTCAGCCAAACGAGCATGATGCCAATGATAAGGCCAATGGCCACCAGGGGCTTCGTGATGAACTTCCCCAGGTCCGTCTGCTGCCCCGGAGGCGGAGCATACTGCTGCGGGTACGGCTGATACTGCTGCTGTCCGGGCTCACCATAGGTCGGAGTTTCTCCAGCTTGGGCTCCTTCTTGCGTTGCCAAAACCATCACCGACTTGTAATCGGGAACGCGAATAAAAATCCTTCTGCGCTGCAGAAGATTGATATCTCCCTTCGGGCATGCTTGGACGGACATGGCACACCCTCTTCTCTCAAGGATGCTCTTCAGCAAGATCGTCCTCGTCCTATCCATCATCTCGCTCGTCTGGACGGTCGCCATGTTCCTTGCGCCCGCCACGCTTCCTTCCGGCGAGGTCGCCGATCTCGATGGTCTGGCCAACCACATCGATTACGAGGCGCGCTGGGCCGAGCTCCCGCTTCCGCATGCGATCGTCTACTACATAGGCGATGTCGAATGCCACCAGATCTCCGAAAGGTCCTTCTACGTCGCCGGCAACCAGATGCCCGTTTGCTCGCGCGACACCGGCATCTTCCTGTTCGCCACGATAGGCCTCTTCATGGCGATGGTCGCCAGGCCCGCCTCGAGCGTCTCGAGGATGCTCATCCGCATGCTTCCCAGCAGGGCCAGGTCGTTCGTCAAGGGAAGGATACCCGAGTTCTGGTTTCTCGTCATTACCGCAGGCGTTTTCCTCGTCCCCTTGGCTCTCGATGGCGGGCTCCAGCTTTTCACGGGATACGAGAGCACGAATGCGGCGAGGCTCCTCACGGGCTCGTTCGCGGGTTGGTTCGGCGGCTTCGTCTTCGGAGCGCTGCTGATATCGACAAAGGTCGTCACATCGAGCGCCCAGAGCCCTGCGGTCACTAACGGCTAGACCCGCTCGCTTCCCGCACCGCGAGGCGGACCGCTTCCTCCGCATCTTTGGCGGGGATGAAGTTCTCACCGCTCTCGTCGATTCGCTCGAGATCCCACGTCCTGAGCCCGATGACCCTCTTTCCCAGGTTCAGCGCGTGCGCGATCTCCGACAGCGTCCCGTACCGCCCGCCGATGGCTATGAGCGCGTCGGACGCCACCGCGATGATGGCATTCCTCGCAAAGCCCATGCCCGTCGGTATCCGCACATCCACGTAGGGGTTCGCATCGTCCGGGTCCGCGGTGGGCAGGATTCCCACCGTCAGCCCGCCCGCCTCCTTAGCGCCCTTGCACGCCATCTCCATGACGCCGCCCCGACCCCCGCAGAGCAGGACCGCCCCGCTCTCCGCGATCCTCCTTCCGACATCCTTGGCGAGCTCGCCGATCTCCTTCGAGACATGCCCACCGCCAATGACGCCGACGATCATCCCAATACGCTCCATATCGACCACGGCAGCAGATGCGCCAGAAGACCGACAAGCATGAACTCGAGGCCGAGAAGGAACATGAAGACGGTGACCTCAGTGGAAGCCTGGTCCTTGATCTCTTCCCCACGCCTCTTCTGATACTGAGTGACAGTGACGAAACTGGGCGGGCTGGTGTATCGCATCCGCTTGTACGGGTTCCCCTCCATGTGGCCCCCCTGTGCCACCAGTGTCAGAGCCCAGACGCCCACGCCCACGAGGGCGATCACGCCACCAGGGATTCCGAATATGTACAGGAGGATGGCGACGACCGCGACCCCCAGAAGGATCTCGACGCCTTTTCTCGTCAGCATGAACTCCACTCCGTCATTCCATTATCCTGGGATATTTAATGGTTGGCCTGTGCACTGGCGAGTGAGCAAGGTATATAAGCGACCGGATATTAGGAGGGGAGAATGGCCAAGAAGAGACACAAAGCCGAGGAGAAGGTCGTTTTCAAGAAGCCCGATTTCGATGAGAAGGAATACATGAAAAAGGAGCTTCTGAACGCCAAGGTCGGGATCATCACATTCTTCTACGCTGTCCCGTACGGAGTCGTTTCGTGGCAGCTGGCGCTGGCGGACCTAGCGATTCTCGGCCTCTTGGCGGTCATCATCGGCATCCTGAGCCTCAAGCGCGTCTACCCGTACTTGGGGATCGACATTGAGGACTTCGAGAAGAAGACCTGGCTCGGCAACGGGGCCGTCCTCGTCTTCACTTGGCTCTCCATCTGGGTGCTTCTGCTGAACCCGCCCTTCAGCGACATGGCCAGCCCCGACATCACGGACGTTCAGGTACTCGGGAGTTCCGTAAACTGGACGAAGGTCTCCCGAGGAGCTCATCCGAATCTCCCCGTTCTTCTCGGTGATGACAACGTGAGAATCAAGGCCAAAGTCGTGGACAATGTCGGAATCAGCAGGGTCGAGATACAAGTCAGAGATGTGCTTCAGGAAGGGGGGCTGATCGGAGGCGAGGAACCGCACTACTACGGGAGCTATTTCACCGTGGACGTTTCCCTCATCAATACCGCTGATGTTGTGATCAGTGCTTGGGATGAAGCCGGACACAAGTCCACGTTCTCCTTCACGCTGTTGTTCACGTAGACTACGTTCCTATCAGTATTCCCACGGGAACCTCTTGTCGAGCATGGCGGTCATCCCTCTCAGCCTGTTCTTCGTGAGGATCCTCCTGCCCTCCGTGATCATGAATCCTCCCTTCGCCTCGGCGCGCATGTCCTTTCCCAAGCTAAGTTCCATCATCCTGCCCTCCAGCAAGTCCCGCACCGTCTCGTGGGCCCTCTTGACGAAGACCACCCACCGACTGCCCTCCACGAACGGGTGCGACAGTGCCAGCGGCGAGCTGGACCACTTCGCAAGGAACCTTGAGGAGTTCTCATTGGTCGTTGGCGGGCCGAAGTGCTTCTTCGCGAGCGGGAGTCTCCAGACCTCGAGCTCGAGAAGCAGTATGATCTTGCCGTCCGTCACGGCGTAATTGGAATCCAGAACGGAGAAGTCCTCGGCCTCGCACAGCTCGGTGACGACCTTCTCCATCTTCCTCAGCTGCGGGTAGAGCACATCGTCAGTGATGTCTGGCTTTCCCGTCTCGACGCAGACGAAGTGCGTGCCTCTCCTCTCCATCTCCGTCCAGAGCTCGTCCTTCGAGCGGGTCCCCAACTCGTTCGGGAAGAAGAACTCCTCCGAGGGGTTCTCCCGATACTCCCTGCAGGCGTGAATGAACCTCGCGAGCTGGGTCGCCGAGACGGCGGACGAGACGTTCCTCCTCGGGTCGATGGGATCGACCACGATGAGCGGTTCGTCGAACCTCTTCTCCGCCCTCCCCTCCAGCTCTATGTGGACCCTGTCCCGCCACTCCGAAACGCTCTCGATCAGTTCGGTGAATGTCCCGTACTTCAGTACCAGGACCTCGCAGAGATATCCCGAGAGCCCCTGCACCTTGGCCTCCGCTCCGTATATCCCCACGCCCTTGGCGAACTGCTTGAAGAGCCTGACCTCGTTCTCCTGACCCTTCTTCAGCTTCCCGACCACGTACTTCGCGTGGAAGGGCGTCCTGTCGACGGCCGTGATTCTTCCCGCCGCGCTCTTCAGGCGGTAGCACGGGACGATGTCCACCTCGTGTCCGCGATAGACTCCGTGGATGTAGGGATGCTCGGCGTACATCTTCCTTCCCTTCACGACCCTCTCGCCTATCTTCAGGCCGTATCTCTCCAGGTCCCTCCGCGACGTCTTGCTCGAGAACCCGATGAAGATGTCGATCTCCGCGTTCTTCAGGTGCGTGTTCTTGGCGACGGATCCCGTGAGGAAAGGTCTCGCGTCTATGCCCAGCTCGTCTATCACCTTCTGCGCGGAGTCCAGCAGGTCCGA
>JAGLRN010000065.1 GCA_023136265.1 Thermoplasmata archaeon | reverse complement strand
AGGCCCGCTTTTCGGTTACACGTGTTGCCGAAAACGAAGACAACAGGCTCTCTAGTCCTTGGGCGGGGGTGGCACTTCTTTCTTCGGCATCACGGCGACCTTCTTGGCCTTTGGCTTCGGCTTGACCTTCTTTGACGGGGCCTTCTCAACTTCCTCTGGCCCGCTCTGGGTCTCCTCGGGCGGTGGCGGGGGCGCCTCGGCCTCCATCTCCGGGATCAGGAGCGGCTGTAGCCTCTTCAGTTCCCTCTTGTGCTTGGTAACGAGCGCCCTTCTGGCAGACTTCTCCCTGGACACCTGCTTCTTCAGCCTCTTCTTGCCCGAGGACGCGTAGAGCATGCCGATCAGGAAAACGAGCGCGAGAATCAGCATGATGATCCAAAGATACTCGTCCAGCAGGCCGGGTTCTGCCCTCTCGTCCGGGACGGTGGGGTCGGTCCCATCATGGTACTCGACGATGTTCGGCAGCCCATCACCGTCCGGATCGCCCAGTGCACCCTCGTTCAGGTCATTGAAGTGCTGGCGCTCCCAATGGTCCGGCAGCCCGTCGTTGTCGGTATCGTTCTCAACCGACGCCGCGGCCCTGAGGGTCGTTCCCGTGACCTGATTGCTGTCCGCAGCCTGAAGGCCCGCGTCCACAACCCTGACGACGAAGTAGTACGTCGTCTCGGGTTGCAGATCGACCAACACGTGCTCCGTGACAGACTGAACGGTGATGCTCACAACGAGAATCCCAAGCTGGGCCGAGTCATTTGACCTGTAGATGTCATACCTGGCGAAATCCGGGTCCGCGTTCCCGATCCACCTCAGTGTGAGGGAGTAGTCCGCGATGTTGAGCGGGTCTGAAAGGAAGACGGGAGTCGGAGGGCCGTCGTTCGGAAGCGTCTTGACGGTCTCCTGGTCGGAGTCCGCGAGAAGACCACCGACATCCGTGACTCTGATCGTGAAGTAGTAGTTCGTGTTCTGGTACAGCCCTGTGACGATGTACGAGGTCTTGTTGGCGGCGGTCAGTCTGGCAACCGATGTGCCAGGAGCTCCTGGGCTTGTTGACACGAGGATGTCATATGTCGCGAAGTCGCTGTCCGAGTTCTCTGACCAGGTCAGGCGGAGCGAGTTGTTCGTGACCTCCATCGGGCTGTTCAAGAAGACGGCCGTTGGCGGGAGGTTCGGCGGGAGTGTCGTGGCCGAAACCTGATTGGAATCCGAGTACAGGAGGCCCGTGTCCATGACCCTCACGGTGAAGTAGTACGCCGTGCTCGCGGAGAGTCCAGGAATGACGATACCTGTGAAGATCCGCGAAGAGACAGTTTCCGCCAACGATCCCAGCTGGCCGGCGCTCGTGGACACATACACCTCGTAGCGGGCGAAGTCCGAATCGTTGTTCTGGCTCCAGCTCAGCGTAATCGAGTTCGACGTGATGTCCGTCGGATTGCCGAGGGCGACGGCCTGCGGGGCCTCATTCGCGGCAAGCGTGGTTGCGGAGACCTGATTGCTGTCAGCATAGAGGCCCAGGTTGTCCACGACACGCACGGTGAAGTAGTAAGGGGTCTCGGGCGTGAGCCCGGTCACGACATAGGAGAGTGTGCCACTGTCCGCGATTGAGGTGACAAGAGCTCCGGTCTGACCTCCTATCGATGACCGATAGATCTCATAGAGCGCGAAGTCCGGGTCCAGGTTAGTTGTCCACTCCAGCGTCACGGAGGCATCGGTGACGTCCATGGGCGTGCTGAGGATCACTGGGTTGGGTGGCGTGTTGCCCACCAGGGTCATCACGGAAACCTGGTTGGAATCTGAGTAGAGGGAACCAGTATCCACAACGCGGACGGTGAAGTAGTACGCGGTCTCGGGCGTGAGCCCGGGAACCGTGTAGGTGGTCTGTGAGCGGAACGGTATGGCATCCACCTTGGACCCCAGGCTCCCGAACGTCTCGGACTGGAATATCTCATAGCTGAAGAAATCCGGGTCATTGTTCTGAGTCCAGTTCAGGACAAGCGCACTGCTTGTCACATTGGACGGTGTATCGAGGATCACCGATGCAGGCGGGACGTTTGACGGAAGGGTCGTCCCCTCGACCTGATTCGAATCCCCATAAAGCCCTCCCGTGTCCACGACGCGCAAAGTGAAGTAATAGGTGGTGGACCCGGTCAGACCGCCCACTATGTATGTCGTCTGAGCCTTGTCCCCGATTATGTCGACCCTCGTTCCTGTGGATCCCATCACGATGGACTGGTAGATTTCGTAGCGGGCGAAGTCGGTGTCTCCGCTTTCCGTCCAGGAGAGTGCCATGGAAAAGCTGGTGATGTTCGAGGGGCTGTTAAGGAGCACAGCGGAGGGCGGCACATTCGGTGCGAGCGTTGTCCCGACCATCTGGTTCGAGTTCGCGTAGAGTCCGCCTGTGTCGACAACCCGCACCGTGAAGTAGTATGTCGTGGACGGATTCAGTCCCGTGACCACGTAGAGCGTTGAGAACTGGGAGGACACGGTCGTGATGAGGCTGCCCAGCACGCCCGATAGCTGGGATTGATAAAGATCGTATCGGGCGAAATCCGTGGCCAAGCTCTGCGACCATGTCAGCGTCAACGATGTCTCCGTCTCATCGGTGGGAGGATTGAGGGTCACTGGCGAGGGCGGGTTGTTCTCCGCGAGCGTTGTGGCCGAGACCTGATTGGAATCGGAATGCAAACCGCCCGTGTCGTGGACCCTGATGAGGAAGTAGTACGTCTCGCTGGCGTTCAGGCCCGCAGCGACATAGGACGTCACGTTCCTGGCGGACACGGTCTGGATTAGCGTGCCTGGTAAACCCATGACCTGCGAGCGGTACACCTCGTAGAAGGCGAAATCCGGGTCCGGGCTCTCGCTCCACGTCAGGAGCATCGAGTGCGCGGTTATGTTGGAAGGATTCTGAAGAACGACCGGGGTCGGGGGCACATTGGAGGGCAGCGTTGTGTCACTGACCTGATTCGAGTCGTTGAGCAGACCACCCGTGTCGACCACCCTGACCGTGAAGTAGTACGTCGTCGACTCGTTCAGCCCGGCGGCGAACTGCCAGGTCATCAGCCTCTCGGTTACGGAGGCGATCCACGCGCCCAGAACGCCGTTCGTCTCGGATTTGTAGAGCTCATACATGGCGAAGTCCGTGTCGTTGTTCGGACTCCAGGCAAGTCTCATGGAATGGTCGGTGATGTTTGTCAGAGGATCGAGGATAACCGCCTCAGGTGGTTCATTGACCACGCCCCCAGTGTTGTTCAGCGTGATTCCCACCGACGTCACGTTCGAGAAGACGAGGCCGTCGAATGACCTCGCGTATATCAGATGAGGACCGTTCGTGTGGTATGTCGTGTTCCAGGAGTAGTCCCAGGACGTCGTGCCACTCGCTAGGTTCCAAGCTCCCGTGTCGATCTTGACCTGCACGTATTGGACGGTTCCGTCTGCGTCGCCCGCAGTGCCCTGTATGAGGTACTCTCCCGCAATCTCTTCACCCGGAAGCGGGCTGACTATGTTGATGGTCGGCTTCTCATTCTGTGGAGTGGGCAGGACCTCGACGGATCTTATCGCCATGTTGTTGCCGTTGAATGCATCGGGCGGGTCAATGTCGGAGAGGACTGTGTATATCGTGTGGTTCCCCGCCAAGTTCGTCGTGTCCCAGTCCACCTCGAAGTAGACGAAATCGCCCATGACCAGGCCCGAGACCGGTTGGGTCGAACCGATCTGATCGTTGTACGCGGGATCGTTGTCGAAGAACCGCAAGTTCGCGGAGGTGATGTTCAGCGACCCGAGGTTCCTGACAGTGACTCCCACCTGGATCGTCTCTCCCTCCGTCGGATTCGGATTGGAGAGGACGATGTCGGCGTTCATGACAGAGAGGTCCGCCGTCGATACTGCCAGGGTGTAGGACGAGCTCCCCGAGAGCGGATTGGTTACCACAATGAGGTAGGTTCCGTTGATCGCAGGAACGTACACGATGAACTCGTCCGCTCCCGCCACCCTCGTCACGCTGTTGGCATCGAAATCCTCCTCCGACCGGTATTGGCCTCTGACAAGGTAGAGGTCGTAGTCGAAACCAAGAGGAACGTATAGGGAGATGTTGTAGCTCACTCCAGCCGAGAGGTTCGCTTGGAATCCGTCGATGATCTCGGCAACCGTGAAGCTCCCTGACCGCTGTGTTCCGACATCTATGTCGCCTATGCCAGTCGTAGTACCGTTCTCCACCTCAAGGTTGAACTCGAAACCGTAGGCGGGATGGGTCACCTTCGGGTAGAAGGTCGTACTGGAAGGAAGCCCGTGGCTGTCCATCGTCAGGAAAGCAACATCGTCGTCCGGATAGGACTGGGTGCTTGCCAACGAGGAGACGTAGTTCGGATTGTCATAGAGGTCGAGCCCGTAGGAGAACGTCGGAAGGTGTGAGACGGACTTGATTGCGACAAGGCCGTAGTGGTCCGGGATGACCTCCATCGCGAGCTCCTCGGATGATGCGGCGGACGGGCCGTATGCCAGGTGAGTCCCGACGCCGGTGTCCTCTGGATATGCGTCGACGGTTATCGTGTACGCACCTGAGCCAGAGAACTTGTTCACCGCCATGATCATGCAGTGAGCGGACTCAGTCGTCGCCAGGATGAGACGCTCATCCGCGCCCGCCACAGTCGAGTTGCTTGCCACGGAATCCTGGTCCGTCACGATGGAACCACAAGCCGCGTACAGATCGAAATCCTCGCCCACGGGAACATTGAGCGTGACATCGTAAGTGAATCCTGTCTGGAGCTGGATCTGATATGCATCCAGCAGCTCCCCTGAGGTGAACGTGCCGCCCATGGGAACGCCGAAGACCAGGTTCTGAACGCCCGCCACGCTTCCGTTCTCGATCTCCAGATGATAGGCGTACTTGGGTGCCATGTTGTCGACCTTCGGATAGTACGTCGTGGGTGTCGCGAGCCGGTTTCCATCGACCGCGACGAAAGAGAAGTCGTAGTCAGGATAGGATTCGGTGTGCGCGAGCGACGAGACGTAGTTGGGATTGTCGTAAAGGTCGAGGGCGTATCCGAAGTTCGAAAGATGTGAGACGGACTTGACTCCAATGACGGCGAAATGACTCGTGTCCACGTCCATTACGAGCTCCCGCGAAGTCGCGGTTCCCCATCCCCTGAGTAGGTAGGCGAGGGCACCATCGTCCTCTTCATAGTAGTTCACACCAAGGAGATAGCTCGATGCACCCCCGACCGGATTCGTCACGATCAGTGCGCAGTAGCCCGTTCTGTTCGTCGCGAAAATCACTCTCTCATCAATCCCCGCAGCGGGCGATACTGAGCCGAATGAGTAGTTGTCGGACTCGAGGTCCTGGCATATCATGAACAGGTCGAAGTTGTAGCCCGCTGGAACGTTCAGCCAGGCATCGTACACAACGTCCTCCTCCAGGTAGATCTGATATGAATCGAAGACCTCTTCCGAGGTGAAGTTGCCCGCTCGGACCGTGGAGGGGACAATCTCTGGGACAGCACCCAGGCTGCCATTCTCCATCTCTATGGCGAAGCTGTGGCCCTGCGTCGAGTGGTACACCTGAGGATAGTACGTCGCGTTCGAACCCAGCAGGTGGCCATCGATCACGATGAAAGCCACATCATTGTTCGGGTACGCCTCGCCGTACGCCAGGGGACTGACGTAGTTGGGGTTGTCATAGATCATGAGATACCATGGGTCAGTCCCTTGATGTGTTATCGCTCTGGCCGCCACGACGCCTATGTGCTGCTGATTGACCTCCATCGCGAACTCTGGGAAGGAAGCTGCGCCCGTGCCGTAGTACAGGTTGGTGGAGACGCCCTCATCCTCAGGGAGAGTGTCCACCGTTATCGTGTACTCTGACGTGCTGGCGAATGGATTCGTGACAACCACGGTGCACCATCTGTTGCTCTTCGCAGCGAAGACCAGCCGTTCTGTGGCGGTCCCCGACCTGGTGAGGCTCCGGGCAGCATCCTCGTCTGTCACGATGTCGCCGCAGGCCGCATAGATGTCCAGGTCCGCCGATGAGGTCACGCTCAACGTGATGTCGTACGTCACGCCCGTCTGCAACTGAATCTGGAACGCGTCTATGATCTCCGTGGAATTCATCACCGACGTGGTAGGGGAAGTGAAGCTCAGGACAGGCATGCTGCTGACGGAGCCGTTCTCCGTCTCCAGGATGTACTTGTAGCCGTTGTTCTGGTGTCTCACTCTGTAGTAGTACGTCTGGTTCCCTGGGAGCTCGTGCCCGTCAACAGCGATGAATGCGACATCTCCGCCAGGATCCGAGGTTGTCTGAGCCAGGCTTGTCGTGTACGTTGGATTGTCATACATGTCCAGATAGTACGGGTAGGTCGAGAAGTGAGTCACCCCCTTTATCCCGACGATGCCGAAATTGTCGGTGTTGACGTCGAACGAGTACTGGTCATCCCCCAGCGTCGTAATCTCCTGCGCCTGGTCGTCGTTATTCTGAGGAAGCAGGGCCGCATAGGCGTTCACTCTGCCGTAGCCGTAATACATATCCCATCCCGCATCGCCCAAGTCGACGGAGGTGTTCCTCAGGAGAAGTCGAACTTGCATGTTCGTATAGGACGGATATCTGGAGAACATTAACGCAGCGACGCCTGAAACATGCGGTGTTGCCTGCGATGTCCCCTGCATGTTCTGATAGTACGGGCTTGTTCTTTTACAGGAACGTATGCCCACTCCAGGGGCTGTGAGTTCGAGGTCGTTTCCGTAGTTGGAGAAGCCCGCTCTACTATCAGTGGAGTCCGTTGCTCCCACGGCGATGACAGTGTCGTATCGTCCTGGGTAGTGTATCCCGTTCGAACCGTCATTTCCCGAAGCTCCGACAAGGAGCGTACCGTTGTCCCAGGCGTTCTGTGCTTGGGTCTTCACGCTGTTGGGGGACCATGAGCCGCCAAGGCTCATCGAGATGATGTCGGCACCGTTCTCATAGGCGTACTTAATCCCGGATGACACCCAAGACCAGTCTCCCGTACCGTTATCACGCATGACCTTGACTGCCATTATCTTCACTTGTGCAAGACCCGCGATACCCTTCGAATTATTGATGACCGCGGCTGAGATTCCTGAGACGTGAGTACCATGATAGATTGCCGCGGGGGTGTTGTCCGGGTTCTTGTTGTTGTTATCCATCACATATTCTGTACCGTTAACAAAGTTCCAACCGTATAGATCGTCGATGTAGCCGTTGCCGTCATCATCAACGCCGGGCGTGCCGCCATCCTCGCTGGGGTTCTTCCACATGTTTCCCGACAGGTCCTCATGGGTGTAATCGACGCCCGTGTCGAGAATGGCAACGATGACGGAGCTGTTGCCCTTTGTGAGATTCCAGGCGTCCTGAGCCTGTATCTTCTTGGGTCCCCATTGAACTGACCAGAGCGTATCGTTCGGGGTATAACTCATCCTGTAGAAGCCGTTCGGCGAGACGAACTTCACGGACGGATCCCGGGCGGTCTTGAACATGGCGTTGTCCAAATCAGACTCGAATGTCCTGAAGACAGCCTCTCCGATGGCGGGATAGAGTCGAAGAAGCCGCAGTCCATTCCTCTCAGCAAACTCCTCAATCGCGGAGAAGTCAAAGTCAGGAGTGAAATCCACGATGATCTGGTCCGCATAGATCTCCTCCCGATTGTAGTCAAGATATACCTTGAGGGCAACGTCGTTCACTTGACTCTCACGCTGCGGGCTCGCTTGGGTTCCGAGAACAGCTGGGAATGTGGATGCAATCAGGAGCAGGGCTATGGTTGTAACGACTCTAGTAGGTGACATTTGGAGCCCCCATGGGTGCTGTATCAGATTTCCCTCATACTACTTTAAACTTCTTTTGTGGCTGTCAGAGGGGAGTTTGAGGTGCGACCTGGGCCAGTTCCTCCCCAAGAAACGCTTTATACAAGCTCGGAGCATTCGGAATCTGTGCTTTCTATCGGGATAGAAGGGACCGCCCACACGGTCGGCATCGGACTTGTAGACGAATCGTGCAACATCCTGGCGAACGAGTTCGCGATCTACTCTCCCGCGAAGGGTGGGATCCACCCGAGGGAGGCCGCCAACTTCCACGCCGAGAACGTCGTGCCCCTCATTCGAAGAGCCCTCGAAGCCGCCTCGGCGGACTTCAGAGACGTGGACCTCATCGCATTTTCCCAAGGACCTGGCCTCGGTCCTTGCCTCAGGACGGTCGCCACAGCCGCAAGGGCCCTATCCCTCTCTCTGGGCGTTCCGATCCTCGGCGTCAACCACTGCGTCGCTCACCTCGAGATAGGGCGAAAGACGACCGGATGCAGGGACCCGGTCCTGCTCTACGTGTCTGGCGGGAACACCCAGGTCATCGCGTTCTCCAACAAGCGGTATCGGGTCTTCGGCGAGACCCTGGACATCGGCATCGGGAACCTCCTCGATAAGTTCGGTCGTGAAATCGGACTGACGTTTCCCTGCGGTCCAAAGGTGGAGGAGCTTGCCTCGAGCGGTAACGACCTCCTGGACCTTCCCTACTCGGTAATGGGAATGGATGTCGCGTTTTCGGGCATGCTCACGGCGGCTCTCCAGCTTCGGTCCTCAGGAGCCGGGGACAGCGATGTCTGCTATTCCCTTCAGGAGACGGCCTTTTCCATGCTCACGGAGGTCTCCGAACGGGCCATGGCTCACATCGACAAGGACGAAATCCTCCTTGGCGGTGGAGTTGCGCGGAACAAGAGGCTTCAGTCAATGGTGTCGAAGATGGCGGGCGACAGGGGTGCCGAGATGTTCGTTCCCGCGGGTGAGCTGTGCGTGGACAATGGCGCCATGATAGCCTGGACGGGAATCCTGATGCACGACTCCGGCATAAGAATGAGCATCCCCGAGACCATCGTGAAGCAAAGGTTCAGGACCGACGGGGTCGACGTGGACTGGCTCTAGATATAGTCGGCGAAGACCTCCGTACCGCTGCCCTTTCTAACGTCCATGCCCATTTCTCTCAGAAGACTCTCAATGGCGCTGAACGTGCAAAGCAGGTCGGTCATCGTGCAGAATCCCATCGTACCGATTCTGAAGACCTTGCCCTTGATGTGCGCCTGTGCGCCTGCGACGACCACGCCGTACTTCTCTCTCAGCGTGTTTCGGAACTCCAGGTCCTCGATTCCCGGCGGGTATCTGATCGCCGTGACAGTGTCGGAGGCAAATGCTGGGTCCGGAAAGAGCTCCAGGCCGAGTGAGCCGACGGCGCCCCTCGCCGCTTCGGCCATCTTCCGAATCCTTGACAGCCTGTTCTCGAGGCCCTCCTCCTTGAGCAATGCAAGAGATTCCCGGAGGGCCAAGAAGAGAGGAATCGCCGGAGTCCATGGCGTCTGGCTCTTCTGCTCGATTTTGTCCACGTGCTTCTTGAGATTGAGATAGTACGGCACGTCCTCATTGAGGGTCTCATAGGCCCTTTCCGAGAGATACAATATCGCAAGCCCCGCCGGGGCCGCAAGCGCCTTCTGGGAGCCCACAATCGCAAGGTCCACTCCCCACTCATCCGGCTTGAATAGCAGGCCACCAGCCGACGTGATCGCGTCCGCGATGACAAGCGCTCCGTGGTCCCGGGCGATTCCGGCGACCTCCTCGAGCTGGTTCGTCATCCCAGTCGACGTCTCGTTGTGGCAGATCGTGACCGCCTTGAAATCCCCATCCTCCAAGGCCTTCTCGACGTCCTCCAGGTCGAACGGCTTACCCCAGTCCGACTCGACAAGAGAAGAACTTGCGTACACTTCACTAATCTCGTGGAATCTCTCTCCGAACTTACCATTTGCGAGGTTCAGGATCCTGTCCTCTTTTCGGAAGAGGCCGCTGATGGCAGCGTCTAGTCCTGCCGTTCCCGAACCTGAGATGACACAGACGTGCTTGTCCGTCTGGAACAAGTATCTGCTCAGATCCCTGATCTCTCCTATTACTTCCGTGAACCCTGCTCCTCTGTGTGCAACGTAAGGAGCCGTCATCGCCTGAAGGACTCTCGGATGCATCTTGACGGGGCCAGCAAGCATGAAAATCGTGTCTTTCGGGGTCATAGGGCTACTGGATATCCATTCGGAATATAAAACAATCGCAGTCATCCATTCCCGTGTCCGTCGACCTCCGAATCGAATATATTTAAATAGTACCAATATAATGCCTCGTCGGACAACCGTAAGTCAAAGAAGGTCAAGTGGGCATCTCAGCAAAACAGGGAGATACTGTGAAAAAGGACACAGAGAAGGTCACCATCAGGATTCCCAGAAGATACGTGGATGCACTGGAATTCCTAGTGGAAGCCGATGACTTCCCGTCGAAGTCGGAAGCCATACGGGTCGCCATTAGAGACCTCGTCTATGCGAGGGTCGAGCTGGTGACCGAGAAGCTCGAGAAGATCCAAGGAGCAGAGAAGTCGATAAACGAAATAAAGGATATCCGAAAGGAATACTTCACACGCTAGCCTTGTCAGCATTGCCAGGGATGGGATCGATCTACAGGCAGCAGGACCGGTTCTATCACTTCACGCTAACCTCCCCCCCTTTTTTTTATTTTTCACTGTAACTCGACCAAGATTTATGTACTGAATGCAGATTGTGGAGTTGGATGTTGAAAGAGACAGCAATGGTCTTGGTCCTACTCGCACTCCTGCTAGTGAACGTGATCACTCCGACTCTTATGGGGCATCGAGAGGCCGACATAGGCACAATCCCCATGATGCTCGTCGATGCGAGCGACAGCGACGTCCAGATCTACATCAAGGGCGCGCTCTCGGACAACAGGTACAGCCAGATTTCGATAGTCGTCAAGGGCGTGAACAACGGGACGTTCAACAGGTCCGTACTGGAAAACGAGAGCTACGTCACGAAACAGATAGTGATGTTGGACGAGACGACGGAAATGCGCATCGAGGTCCAGGCGCACGTGGAAGAGAACGAATGGTGGTTCAACTGCACTCTGCGAGTGGAACAGGAGGAGGGGACGACGGTCTTCTGGATAGAATCGGAGGATGAAGACGGAGACTGGAGTTCCGAGAGACAAGAGGATGTTCCCTTCAGACAGCGATTGTTCCTCAGGAGGTGATGAACACGAAAATCAGCAAATGGACGTTGCTCTGGCTGACAATAGTGATAATCTTGGCAGTCGTGCTTGGGGCCCAGGTGACAGGGGTCATAACGTTCGGAGACATAATCGCCAACTTCTTCCTCTTCCTGGTCGTCCTCGTTGTGATCGCGATACTGGCTATCATCGGAGCCATGTTCGTCGGCGTTTTCGTCAGTCATCGGATTCTCTCCGTGAAGGCATTCACGCCCTTCGAGGAGGAGATGCTCAGGATGAGAGAGGAGGTCGCCGAGATCAGGGAAGTGATTGAGAGGATAGACGGTCAGCTTGGCGGGTCCGGGAAGGAGAAGGATTAGTCCAACTTCTCGGGGCAGACGCTCCTTCGAGAGCAATGGACGCACTTCATCCTTCTGGCGTGGTTCCTGTGAGCGACACCGGTCCTTCTGGCCTTCCGCATCTCCTCTAGCTTGCTCAGAACGAGCTGCTTCAGATCAGGAGTGTAGTCGATCTCGTGCTCGATCTCTCCGTACTTCAGGATGCCATAAGGAGGGGGATCGCCGTACTCCTCCTCTAGGAGGACACAATATGCAGCGGTCTGCAGGATGTGCGAAAAGAGCGGACCCCTGGGGGTCCTCCCCGTCTTGATCTCCACGGGGATGTGGAAATGCTCCTCGAGGACGACGTAGTCGGGTCTGCCCCTCAGCCCGTACTCCTTGGACTCGAACATCTTCGGCCTGATCCGTTCGTCGTCTATGAACTCAATCTTCCCGTCCCTCACGTCGTACGTCTCCCGTTTCGTCCTTGCCACCTCTAAATGCTTCAGCGACCTGAAGAGGAAGTAGGACGCTCCGATTAGCCAGCCAAGTGCGATTACCTGAAGCACCTGGCTGAGAAGGAGGTCCTCGAAGACGGTCATCGAGACGGAGAATACGGCTATCACCGTCGCTATCATCGCGAACCCCAGGACGACTCTCTCAGATATCAGACGGTCCAGGGGAGTTGCGAGCGTCTCCGCCTTGAAGAGGAAGTAGGAAGAAGCCAGCAGCCAAATCAGCGAGATAGCACTGAGGATCTCGCCGACGATCTTCTCTCTCTGCAAGATAGTCACTCCGAGAACAGAAATGAGAGTAGCGGCTATGGCGAAGTAGAGAACAATCGATTCAGACTCCTTGGCATGACCTTCCTGAGTACTTATCTGGGTGATTTCCGAGGCTATCTCGGCATGCTTTCTCTCTCCTTCTGAGAGGTCTTCCTCGTTCACCTCATTCTTGCTCAACCACCAACTGAGCGGGCAGTATCCATATTTCTCGAGCTCGCTTGCTGAGAACGCCTTTTCGTCTCCCACGGGATTTCATTTACAGCGTCCTTATATATCTTTTGTGCGCCTTTTCCTGAAGTGATAAAGAAGAACTGGGAGCGAGACCGCCGGGATCGCGATGGCCACGACCGCGAGTTCCAGTCCCAGGGACTCATCCTCTTTCTTCACTACTAGTTCAATGGATGTCGCGCCAGTGTTCCCCCAACTGTCCTCCACCTCGAGCAATATCGTGAACGTCCCCGCTTTGGGGAAGGAGACATGGAGCATCGGGCCACTCGCATCCTCAATGCCATCTGAGTCCGTGTCCCATGAGAAATGGACTATTCCGCGGTCGTCATATGAACTCAGAGCGCTGAGCAAGACAGACTCCCCCACTTTCGCGGTCGCGGCACCGTCGATCCTGGCTACTGGAGCTGTGATATCATCCTTCCAGTCGTGCATGAAGATGCGCTCGAAGTAGGCTGCTATCTGCTCGTTCTTCAGTATCAGACCGGCTTCCCTGTTCCTCGTGAAGGAGTTGTGGTTCCAGTTCAGGCTGGATATGAGGACTCGATTGCCATCAACGACCATCCCCTTGTTGTGGAGCTTCACTATGCCGTGTGCGTCGAGGTCCATCAGTTTGGCAGTCATGTTCAAACCCTGGCTCAAGGCCAGCGAGTTGAGGAACTCCACAGTGTCATCGTTGTCATTCAGGTCGCTTGGGAGGACGTTGTACCACGTCGAGTCGAGCAGTACCCTCACCTCACAGCCCCTTTGGGCGGCTCTGATCAGCCCGTCCAGGAGGGGACTCAGGATGTCGCTTCCCCCGACCCTCCAGGTCCTCCGGATGTAGAACTGCTCGACATATATCCGGTCCTCTGCGGCGTCGATCATCCCCAGAATCGTGTCGAAATCCATTGCGTGGTCAGGTCCGACGACCGTTGTCACCTCCACGCCCTCATTCAGTCTCAACTCGGTGAGAAACGGCTCTTCATGTGCGCTGGAGTCATCCTCATCCTCGCGCACGTGGAGCCGCTCAAACGCCTTATCAAACGCCACGCTGTCTCTCCGGAGTGGATTCCAGTCCTCTAGGAATACTTCCGCGAAGTACGCGGCGAGGTCCTCGTCCTCCACGACAACACCCCATCCCCTGTTCCCTTCTCCGTCGTCCGGGTAGCCGTTGTGACCCCAGTTCTCCGAGGAGAGCAACAGACTCCTGTTATCGATCACCGCGTACTTCGCATGGTTGAAGGCGTATCTCTTGAATATCGCATCCTCAGGGAACTCCACGAGGAGCCTCACATCGACACCCAAAGAGGCAAGGTCGCCGATCAGCGCGAGCTCCCTGCCGGTGACGCCGCTTACAGGTTGTCCTTCGAGGAGGATCCTAACCTCAACGCCCCGCAAGGCCGCCTTGGCAAGCTCGTCGCCTATGGCTGTGCTGGTGAACTGATAGGCATTCAGCAGTATGCTGTCCGTCGCGTTCCCCATGAGTTCCCTGACAACCTCCAAGGACACCCCAGGAGAATAGAAGGAGACCACAGGACCGTTCACATTGAACGTCTCCCGCTCGAAACTCGACTGGCCTATGCCGAAGTCCCTCAGACTCTGCCAATCGCCCGACGAGTTCGTGTCCATCAGTGTCCCATTCTCGGACAGTCTCCTCGCAACGGCACCCTTCCTTGTGACTCTCGCACGTTCCCCCTCCCATCCGAGCACAGCTGTCTCGGAATCTCCCCAAGCGAACGAGTCCACCTCCCTGCCGTACTGCGTCAGGAGCACGACCTCATCCCCATTGTTCCTGAGGGCGAAATGACCTCTGTAGACCTGCACACGATCCGCGTCCCCGCGGGCATACGTGAAGTTCGCTTCCTCGAGGACATCCTCGGAGTAGGAAGTCGAGTTGTGTGTCAGGCACAGTCTCTGATTCGAACCGATGTTGGTGTTACGCGGGAAAGAGATGTCCGCCTCATTGTCCGTGATGATCCAGCCCGTGAGATTGACATCCCCAGTGCCGCCGTTGAGAATGCAGACGTACTCATCGTCCCTCAGATTGTAGTAGTAGACTTCTGCGAGAAGCACGTCATCCTCCCCCATCTGGTACTCACCGTTCGATGAGCCAGGCGTCGGAGGCAGAGAGAACCAGTCCTCGGGGCCGTCAGAAGCCTCTCCGTTCGGAAACAGCGAGAGGGACTGGCCCGCCCTCGAAGTGAGGTTCCTGCCATCCCATTGAACGCCCAGAAGAGGATAGTCGACGAGGCTGCCCGGGCCGTAAGCGAAAAAGTCGAAGGCGGTCCCGCCACTATCCAGGAGGAGTTCATCGCCGTTGTTGTTGAGCAAGGGCTGTGAGAAGTTCATGTACAGCGTGATTCTGCCATCGCTCGCGTCGAGTTCAGAGATCCCTTCCCCGATCCTCATGAGTATGTACGTTTGCGCGGGAAGGGTCAGAGGTGGAAGGTTGAACACGTGGCCGTCAAAGTCGGTCAGTGTCCAATCTCCGGTGTCCGTCTCCCCCTCCACAACCAGGACCTCTATCCACTCTCCCTCGACTTCATCCCCAGGGGGGTCGTACATCACCTCGTTGATGATGAGTTCGCCCACATCCTCCGCTGATGTCCCGGCCAGAAGGCTGACGAGAGCAACCAGAAGGAGAGCGACCGCGATTGGAGCGGGTTTCATCATCAGTGAGGTCTAACCCAGATCCCGTACTTATCCTGGGCCAGCGCATGTAAGGCACATGCTGACCCGACATAACTCACATAGAACCGATGAAGGAGGTCTCGCCCATGCCGACCCTACGGAACCCCTGATACGAGGTCCATCATCGCCTTCTCGGGGTCCTTTGACTTAACAACTCCCGAGGCAACGAGAACACCGGATGAGCCCAACTCGATGGCTTTCCGCACATCCTTGCCAGTCTTGATCCCCGCCCCGCAGAGCACCTCGATTCCCTTGTTGATGGACCTGATCGCCTCTACGGCGCCGCTGATGACCTCGGGTTTGGCCTTCGTGACAGGCACGTCCCCGCCGATTAGCTCCGGCGGCTCGATTGCGATATACGTGGGAGCCAGAGAAGCACATGCCTTGCTGACCCCGATGCTGTTCGTGCACACGACCGTCGAGATCCCGACCCTCTTGCACTCAAGGACCGCCCGCTCGATGTCGGCGATCCGCATCCTCCTTTCCGAGTGATTGATGAGCGATCCTTGCCCGCCTCCCTCCTTGACGGACATCGGCGTGACGTGGCCCGTGTAGCTCCCCGAAGTGGCGGCGTCGACATGCTGCGCGTACACAGGGACGCTCAGTTTGTCAGCATACTGGCCAAGATGGACGAGCGGCGGGCAAATCACCACGTCAACATTGGAGTCAAGGGAGGCCTTCTCACATACCCTCGCGAGTTCGAACCCTCTCCTGCCCGTGCCCTCCTCGTAGGACTTGAAGTTGACTATGATGACATTGGTCATTCCACTGCCTCGAATCTAGGAGATAGCTTGGAAAGGACCTTCGGCAGGGTAGTGTACTCCATCTCCGAGAGCGGCAGCCTGTGCGGCTCGAACGGACCGTGTCTCCTCATGTAGTCCGCTATCTCGGCGGCCTTCTTCCTCGTCGGGTCGAAGGCTGGGTCGTCGAAGAGGTCCACAGGACCCACGAGCGTGGCGTCGTTGACCTGGAAGCCCAGTGCGAGGACCCTTGGCGGGCCGTCGAACCTCGTGCACTTCGCATCCATTAGTGATACCGGCATCAGCGGGCCGTTGTGGGAACCTCTCATCCAGCCGCTGACCAAGTGCGGGAAGGCAAACGGTTCCAGGACCTCTCCCAACGCGGGAAGTCCCGACTGCGCCCTCACCACCGCCACGGGGTCGTCCTTTCCAACGTATTCGCCCGCTATGTGTGCGAGCTTCTCGGTCGAAACGGCCGCCACGGCCTCATTCGGGGGAAGCTTCCCCTTCTTCGGAAAGATCCGCTTGATGACGAAACGGGATTTCGCGCCGATCAACGCCAGTATGTCATATAGCTCCTCAGGCGACTTCATCATCACCTTCTTGTGCTCCATGATGTCCCATATCTCAAACACGAAGCCCGCGTGCATGGACGGGTCGATCACCAATCCCGCCGTCGAGAAAGGGTCTCCGAACATCCTGAATACAGGAAGGTTGAACGCTCCGGGCTCCGTCTTGTCCATCATGAACACGACGATAGGCTCCGCGGGTCTCTCGGTGAACTCCAGCTCCGCCACACCTGGTCCCATCCCTTTTATGTTCCCAGAGAATGCATCGATCAGGAGGTCCTGTCCCGCTCCGTAGAGCTTGAGCGACTTCGCGTGTTTCGTACCGTCCTCGAATGTCTTCCAAGCGAGCTTGTGGATTTCCTCGGAGTCCACTCCCCGCCTGTGTGACATGATGAGCTCGAGATCGTCCCCGCAATGGGTCACTCTGAAGTCATTTATCAAGCCGTCATCCTTGGCCTCCTGCAAGAAGCCGCAGGCGACATCCTCAAGGTGTGGATGCACAACAACGTGGCCCGGGCAGCTTCCGATGTCCGCTTTTATGACAGAAATCGTGGTCTTTTTCTTCGCCATCGTCCTCCCCGTGGGCATATACGAGGATTCCTATTAAAAGCATACGAGAGTCAACGCTATCACTTTTGATTCCCACGGGGTCAGTTTTAATTCCACGTACATCCCATTTTCGAGATAACCACGTCAGGTTAGATTCAGTCTCACTCGCGGTGAAATGAATGGGCAAGAACACTTCCAAGAAGGCATCGAAGAAGACATCAAAGAGGACCACTGCCAAGAAGTCCGCTCCCAGGAAGGCCACTGCCAAGAAGACCCAAGGAAGGTCAAAGAGGTCTCAGAGGAAGCCACAGGTCGAGCGAGCAGCCGCCAAGATATCAAAGGCGGAGACCACGCTCAAGAAACTCAGGAGATTGGACGCAGAAACCAAGGACATGGTTCAAGAGCTATCGGACGCGAAGTTCCATTTCAAGAACAAGGACTACTCGAAGTCAATCTCCCTCTGCAGCAAGGCCCTGAAGACCGGCGAACTATCCGGGCGCGTGAAGGGAGCCCGAGATCGAGCCCTCAAGGTCACTAACGAGGCCAAGAAGCTGAGGAAGCTGAAGTTCGACATGTCCGAGACGTTCGAGATACTGAGTGCGACCGAAGTTGCGTTGGCGGACTCCAACTTCAAGGCCTTCAAGAGCCTCCTGTCCGAGGCAAAGAAGAGCATGGTGCAAGTCAAGCAGTCGAAGAAGCTCAAGAAGGAACTCCAGAAGACGAAGGCCTCTGTGGAGGACCTTAAGGCGAAGGGTGCGATCACGCTGGAAAGCGAGATTCTCCTGAGCGAGGCGGAAGAAGCACTGAAGCTGAACGACCTGAGGAAGGCGAGGGATTTCGTCAGGGCGGTCAAGAAATGGATCGACATCGAAGCCCTGGAAAGGGAGAGGCAGGACTTGCTCGTGGCTCAAGACCAACGGGAGGTCTCCGAGAAGCTGACCAACCTGCCGCCGCAGATACAGGAGTTCCACAAGTTGGGAATCGACACGTCGGCCATGGAGGACTACCTGGCGAAAGCTCAGGAGGCGCTTGCGGAGGGAGACCACGTTGCAGCGAAAAGAAACGTCCTCGAGCTGGATGAGATCCTACGGAGTCTCAGGGGGTCTTCCCTCAGGGCCAGCCGCGAGGCAATCGACCGGGCCAAGGAGAAGATCGAGGAGGCACGCATGGAGAACATCGGCGTGTTGGTGGCGGAGAGATCCTTGGGCCAAGCGGAGAAGGCGTTCGTGCGGGGGGAGTATAAGGATTCAATAGACTTCGCTCAATTGGCCATGACGTTCGTCAAGCGCTCCCTCGGGCGGATGGCGGTGCAAAGGAGCGCCACAGAAAGCGATGTGGATTACACCGACGCCCTCATAACCGTCGGGAGGATGGTCTCCGAAAAGGCCAAGCCTTTGGAGGAGGCTCCTGAACCTCCGTCGCAAGGGAGCAAGATCGTGGATAACTCCCTTCTCGACCTGGAGTCCACATACATGACCCTTAGGGCCCAAGAAGACCTCGAATCGATCAGGAGCGTGATAGACGAGGTGGACACAGAGGAGACGGGAGTGAGTGAAGCGAAGATCATGCTTCGCAAGGCCCAGGACGCCTTCAAGGTCGAGAACTACGCGGCAGTGACAGTGCTGGAGCGGACCGTGAGGGACCTTTTGACCGACGAGAAGCCGAAGAAGGTCAAGGGCGCGACCTGACTATCTTCTGATGTCTTTCAGTATGCCGAAGTCCAGAATGCCCGCTTCTTCCTCTATTGCATAGACGCGACCCTCTTCTACCGACGTTCCTTTGAGCGGGGGAGATATGAAATCCAGCGTTGTGACATCGGTCCCCAGGGCGAGCGGGGAGAACGCTGGAAGGACGATGACGGTCGGCGTCACGAGAAAGCACGGGAGCTTCGCGGTCGCGCCTATCTTGTCCCTGAGACCGAGCGACGGGTGCTCGTGCCCCATGACCAGCGTATCTTTCCAGCTGACCTCTCTGTGACCATGGGCGAAAGTGTACCCGCCTGCGGTCGAAGTCGTGGAGAGATCAAGCCCCTTTCTCGCCAGGATGGTCTTCAGGAAGTTGTCATGATTGCCTCTCACGAGCTCGACCTCTGCCCGGCTCAAGATGAAATCGAGAACCTCGTTGACCTCATCCCACTCCTGAACCAGGTTCTCGGAAAACTGATGCTTGAAGTCACCGTTGATGAGGATTCTGGCGGGGCTGTATTCCTCGATCAGTCTCTTCAGACGTTCCATCATCACCTTTTTCTGGAATCTCGGTATCGAGACGCCCTGTTCCAGCAAGGCGCCTTCGTACCCGAGATGGAGGTCAGCGATGACGAGGAGACCATGATTCTCCAGGAAAAGAGCGTGGTGCCTGCTGATCTTCGTTCCGGGGAAGACCTCGACCTCATCCATCGTCTCATCATGATTCCACGGTTATATCTGTTTTTGTCCCGGGCCGCACGTCACTTTCCGGGTCGGAAGTTTCACCGAACCCCTGATTACATTTATTACAGCTCCTTCCCGTATGTGATGTGATGCTAGAGCATCCGCTCGTCAGGGAGAACGTCATCGAGGAACGTGAGTTCCAGATCTCGATCGCCGAAGAGGCCGCCAAGAGGAGCAGTCTCGTCGTTATCCCCACGGGTCTCGGGAAGACGATCATCGCCATCCTGGTGATCGCGAAGATACTGAGAAAGGGCGGGCGGGCTCTAATCGTCGCACCGACGAGACCACTTGTGAATCAGCATGCCAACAGCGTTCGAAAGTTCATGACACTGGGAAGTCCCGCCTGTCTGACGGGCCAGGTGTCGAAAAAGAAGAGATCCACACTATGGAATGTCTCCAACGTCGTCATCGCAACCCCCCAGGTCGCCGTCAACGACCTGAAGGCCGGACTCATTCCCAATAACATCGTGCTGACGGTTTTTGATGAGGCCCACCGAGCCGTCGGGGACTACGCCTACGTCCCTCTGGCAAAGGGACTGAGAGAGCTGTGTCCAGGCATGTTGGCCTTGGGGCTCACCGCATCTCCAGGGCACGAGATCGAGAGGATCGAGGAAGTGACCAAGCACCTCGCGATCAAGAACCTTATCATGCGCACGAGGGAGGACGAGGACGTCGCCCCCTATGTCCAGGAGGTGGACATGAACTGGTTGGAGGTCGCACCCTCCGAGCTCATGCAGAAGATATCGAACTATCTCACGAAGTTCCTTCATGAGCAACTGAACGCTCTCCGACGGTACGGTTTCCTGCGTAACAGGAAGAACATCCAGGTGAGGATACAGGATTTGACCGATGTGAGGAAGCAGATGCACGCAAGGAGCAAGGGAGGTAAGTTCCCGCCCTACCTCTTCCAGGCTTCCAGGAGGCTATCGCTTGCCCATGTGGCGAATCACGCGATACTGTGCATCGAGCGGCAGGGCGTCGACTCCTTTCTGAAGTTCGTCGAGCCCAAAACGAGGGAGGGCAGGTCGAAGCATGATGCCGCCTTCATGAAGGATGTGAGGGTGGAGAGGGCCTACAAAGCAGCCAAGAAGTGGAAGGGGCCATCCCATCCGAAGCTCAAGCCGTTGCTGGCGACTGTGAAGGACCAGCTGAGACTGAAGCCCGAATCCAAGATCATCGTCTTCGCGGAGCTGCGGGACACAGTGAAACACATCGTTGGCCTTGTGAAAGACTTGGACATATCCGCTGAGCGCTTCGTGGGGCAGGGCGCGCGCGATGGGAGGAAGGGGATGACCCAGAAGCAGCAGCAGAAGACCCTTGCGAGATTCGAGGGAGGAGGCTTCAACGTCATGGTTGCCACGAGCATCGCCGAGGAGGGTCTCGATGTGCCCCAGGTCGACCTCGTCATATTCTACGAGCCCGTCGCCAGTGACATAAGGCTCATACAGCGGAGGGGGAGAACAGGAAGGGACGCCAGAGGAAGGGTCGTCGTCCTCACCACGGACAAGAGCGCGGACGAGCGGTATCTTTGGGCGGGGATCAAGAAGGAGAGGAAGATGAAGCGGCTCGTGGACAAGATCGCGGCTGCCTCGCGGAAGAGCAAAGCATCATCGGATGAGAGCGATTCCGAGACTGGTCCGGACGTGGAGTGGAAGCCCAAACCGAAGCAGCCCACGCTCGATGATTTCGCCTAGTCTGTCGCTGGAAACGTCTCTTGGACGGACGACAATCGTCGGGGCCCGTAGAAGGAAGAACCGTACAGTGAGTGAACCCCTAAGGGTATGGACCGGAGGGGATTTG
>JAGLRN010000064.1 GCA_023136265.1 Thermoplasmata archaeon | reverse complement strand
CACCCGTCATCAGGAACGTTGCAGCGATGCCGGACGTAACGTCAGCCATCGTAACTTGGGACACTGACGAAGTGGCGGATAGTGATGTGTCCTTCGGTCTCACCCCTGCCATGGGGAGTGGCGAATCGGACTCCACATTCGCGAAGCATCACAGCATCCTTTTGGAGGGCTTGACACCTGACACAAGGTACTACTTCGAAGTCGCATCTGCTGACATAGCCGGGAACAGGGTCGTGGATGACAATTCTGGGGCGAAATACTCCTTCGTCACTCTGCCTGGATATACGACGATACCCGGATATGGTTATGTGGGCTGGGTGAGGGATGAGGAGCCTACGGGAAACCACTTCGATGATCCCGAGATTCTCGTAGGGCATAGCAACAGGCGCCAGCCGACATATGATGTCGACTACCTCGGAGCTGCGCAGTTCCCCACGGACCCACTTCCGATGGGAGCTACAATCACCAAGGCCACCGTGCAGTTCTACGGGAACCGATGGATATACACCGATGTCATCGGCCAGTGGAGCCTTAGGCTCCTGAACGCCTCTATCGACACTGGCTGGACAACGCACGCCTTCCCCGACATCGAAGGCGCAGAAGAGGATGCAGTCATATTCCCGATACTCAGTAACCCGGACCTGGCGGAAATGCAATGGAACACATTCGAGTTCCTGCCTGGCCAGTTCGCCCTATTGGAGTCCCATCTCTCGAATGGGCAGATCTCGTTCAGGATAGAGGGTCCAAGGTCTCCGGCCATAACCGATGGCCTTATATTCGCATGGAGGTCGGGCTATGAGGGAACAAGCTTCGCCACGCCTTATGCTCCCAAGCTGATCGTGAAGTACTCCATGACCGGCGACTCTGCTGGGCCTGTCGTGACCAGTATCGGTGTGAGTCCGAGTCCCACAGAGGGGGCGCCTCTCGCGGACCTGACCGCAACGGTCTCGGACGAGACGACAGGCATGAGCAACGTGCATGCCGTGGAATACTACGTTGACATCGATCCCGGTATCGGAAAGGGAAAACCGATGGCTGCTGTGGACGGCTCCCTCGACTCTGTGATTGAAGATGCGGGCTACCTAGTCGATGCCAACGGTCTGAGCGAAGGAATGCATACCCTGTACGTCAGGGGCATGGACTCGGCGGGGAACTGGGGCTCACCGGTGAGCGTGGTGCTGGAAGTGACATACGGCGATACGACGCCACCGCTCCCCGCTTCCGAGGTGACCTGCAGCCTTGAGGGAGGGTCACTTCAGGATGTGGGCGTTTCCTGGACACCATCTCCGGACGATGCCACGGACATCGCGAACTACGCACTATACAGGGGAACAGCCTACGAAAAGAACGGCCCTGGATACGAGTTCCTCGCCGACCTCCCGCCGGGCACGAGCGGATACATGGACGCGAACGTCGGGTACGGTGACGCTTCCGATTACTTCTACTTCATCTGCGCGAATGACAGCGCGGGCAACTGCGGCATGAGCGAGAGCCAAGGCGGCAAGATTGTGATGAGTCTGAGCCCAGGCGAGCAGCTGATCTCCGTTCCACTGTACCAGACGGACGCCGAGTTCTGGAAGGATATGGCCACCGCCTCGTACAGTTCCATCAGGGCGTACGACCCGACCTTCGCGGGACCAGGCTGGAGGGCCTATGCCACCTTCAGGAACGTGAACACCATGTCGACCATCGACTACACGATTGGCATGTGGGTCAACATCACATCGAACTCGGACCTGACCTTCGCGGGGGCCATCCTCCCTCAGTTCACGATTCAACTCAAGGCCGGCTGGAACCTCGTGGGCTTCCCGTCCCCGCTGCCGAGGCTAGTGAGCGATGCCCTGGCGGGAGTTCCGTACATCTCCATTGAGGGATACGATGCCAGCGCGACGCCATACTACCTGAGGGAATACGCCTCGAACGAGTTCCTGGAACCAGGCAGAGGATACTGGATAGAGGTTCCCTTGGACACGCCGTGGACAATAGAGAACTAGACGACTGCCTCGGCGGGCTCGGGTGCGATTTCCGCGACCTCCGCTGCCGCTCTCTGCAGGGCCGGTGAGAGCTCGTCCAGATAGAGACCGATGAAGGAGTCCTGTTTCCCTATCCATTCGGCCATCATCACCACGGGCATCATCACCGTGATGAACGGGTAGTAGAGCGTCTCATCTTCGTATCCGTTTGTCACGGTCTCTAGGGCCCTCGAGGCGAAGCCGGCGAGCCTGCGTAGGTGGTCGGAGTAGTCGTTCGTCGTCAGCCGGGGATTGTACCCTTCCAGCGTTTTGAGGCCGGAGACCTCCTCCTCCCGCATGGATATCAGCGACAGGTTCGCTATGCCCTCCTTCAGGTCCTGGTATATGTGCACGATGTTGTTGAGATACACGATGACAACGTCGTAGTAGAACCACCCTTCCAGAAGCGTATTGATCTGGCTCATGTCGAGGACATTGTCGCAGAACGAGATGTCTATGAGATTGTACCTCGTCCCCCCGCTCACGTAGTTCGCCAAGCGGTCATGCCATTCGAGGTCCTCCGCGGGGGAGTAGAAGCGCGAGGCGATCCTCCTGATCTTGACGGTGTCCAGGGAGCCCTCCTTCTGGAACATCGTCAACGCCTGACCCAACGTGACCCTCTCGTCTAGGATGTCCATCTGATAGAAGAGCTCGTGGCCGTGCGGCGATTCGACGAACATCTCGTTGAAGCTCGCCGTGACATCCGTCACGAGGTCGAACAGGCCCAGCTGCTCCTGCTTCATCATCGACGTCAGTTTGTTCTTGAACGCGTTCATCTCGAAGTCCGGGTCCGTCATCGAAGCGAGAACGTGATGATAGAGGTCCTTCGCCTCTATGTATGAGTACCTGTGAGTGTCCACGAGGTCGTCCAGGATCCCCGTCTGGCACTTGTAGAGTATCTTCGCGAGCATGGACCTCCTCAGGTTCTCGGCGGACATGAACCTCTGGTACCTCTGCGAGATCATAGTGGCGCCGGCAGCGAATCTGAGCGTCTGGACGTAGTTCCACGTGTCCCCCATGTTGTCCAGCACGGGACTGTTGGTCAGCCCCGGCGGTCTCAGAGCTATGACCCTTCCTCCGTTCGACTCTCTGAGCCTTGTGAGGTTGCGGTGGACCTCGTCGATGTGCCACGCGAGCCTCGACTTGCTGATCCCAAGGTTAACGTCATCCACGAGGCCCTGTGCATAACATCCCAGCTTCGTCACAATGTCCGATAATATGTCGACATCGTTGGAGCTGAGCTCAATAGTTCTCTGTGCCATAAATCGGAATCTCCCAGAACTTCCTCGAAGTGAGGAATTCGAATAGAGACGGATTAATATTCTCAGACGGAAATCAAAATTGATTATCTCTATTGAGAGTGAGACCGCCCCCTCTGTCCAGGACTACCTGGATTATCATTATGGATAACGGAAACAACATGCTTTTTAAGTTTCGAAATGCGTGGAAAAGCGACCAGATAGCACTATGATGGAGGTAATAGAATACTCCAGTACGTCACTGCTTTCGCGGCCCTGACCATGTCGGTGATCATAGTCATCGCTCTGCTTAGGCAAAAGACGATGAAGGCCTTTCACAAGTCCCTTCTTCTACTCTCGATTCTCTTCCTCGTGTGCGCCATCTCCGCTCATCTCTTCATCCACACGTCGATCGCCCAGTCGGATTCCGGTAACCTCCTGACCGCGGGCAAGAAGGTCCAGGCGACCTTCGACCTGCTCATGGGCGTGACGGCAGGTGCGTTCGCCGTTGTCATCGCCAACCCCGAGCTGAAGGGCGGGAGGGACCTCTTGGGAAACCTCCGCAAGGAGTTCCCGAGCGCGTACATATTCTACCTCGTGGTCATGGTCGCGGCCATCATCTCCACGGCGATCGCACCCGTCGAGGTCCTGCATGAGGCCGGGGGCACGTTCACCTTCGTGTTCCCTCTCTGGTTCATAGCCATGCTGTTCCTCGCTTCTGTGGCGACGCTGATTTTCATCCCATACAAGTTGATAAGCTATCTGGTCAAGACCAGAGTGCCGAGGTCCGTGGCACTCAACACGTATCTCATCGCCATTGGTATTGTCTCCTACACAATGTCGGAACTCCTCTTCGAGGTTCTCCTGCCCAGTCAGGCCGTCGACCTCAGGGGCATCGGGTTTCTGTTCGGTATCCTGATGCTCGGTCTCGTCGCCTACGCTGTCAGGGGGCCGAGCTATCTGCAGGAGCTCCTCGTTCCGATCACAGAGGCGGACCTGGGTACTGAGCGGCGGTACGAACTCCAGGGCGGACTGACCTACCTTGTCGTCGACGATTCCCCGAGCCTGAGCTTCGACGTCTTCAGGGACCTGGTCACTCACGGATATCAAGGCCTCTGCATCACCCGACTCCCGCCCCAGAGGGTGAGGGAGGAACATGGCCTTGAGAAGACCCCAGTTCTCTGGCTCAGCAGGGTTTCCACGGGGAAGGACACGATAAGGCCCTGGCCGTTGGAGGGCATATCGATCGCGGTCGAGCACTTCGTCTCCAAAGGTGAGAAGGCAGTCGTGCTCCTCGATGGCTTGGAGTACATAATCTCCCACAACGACTTCCAATCGTCTCTGACGCTCCTTCACGACCTCAACGAGACGATGGCCATGGAGGGGGCCATCCTGATAGTGCCCTTGGACCCGAATGCACTGGATGAAAAGGAGTTCGCCCTCATCAAGAGGGACCTTGTCGAGTTGGGGCAACCAACAGCGCAGGAACCCATCGGAGAGGTCGCTACCGAGAACGAGGACCTCGTGAAGGGGACCGTGAGGAAGAAGGCTAAGACTTGAGATAATCCGGAGCGTGGTCTAATGAGAGTGTGTTTGGTGTTTGTCTTGACGGCGATGGTCGCTCTTTCCTGGTCAGCCGGACCCGCGGCGGGACAGGTCGCCTTGCCGAGCTACGAGGAAGGCAACAGCTGGGTCTACTCGGCGAACATGACCTATTCTCCGGGGTTCGTCCTGGACGGAACGCTCGAAATGGGGATCACGGACACCGAGAGGATATACGTCGACTCCACGCCGTACGACACCCTTCGGAACGAGGTCATCGGCAGCGGGACGTTCATCGGCCTCTTCGAAGGTCACAACGTCTCTGGCAACTGGACGATGGTTGGGCTGGAGAACTGGGACGTCGTGAGCTTGGAGATAGTCAGGTCCGAGACCACTCTCGTCTTTCGCGGTCTCATGGACGTGGGGGTTCCTCTCAACTTCTATCTCAGCATACAGAACACGACTCACAGCGATGTCGTCGAGGACGCCTGGCAGCATCCCTACGATGTCGGTGACAGCGGGAACGTGACGCTCGCGAGGACGTCGAACGAGACCATGCTCGTGGAGGTCGAGGGAAGCGCGCCGATCCACACCTCGACGGACTGGAGCGGTTCGGTCGCTGTCACGTACTCCTGCGTCGAGTACGCCGGGATTACCGTTCAGGCGGGCGTTTTCCAGACGCATCATATACTTAGAACGGAATCCAACGGCCTCGTGGAGGACAACTACTACTCCGATGAGGTCGGCGCGGGCGTGCGCATCGACAGGAGCATAGGCGGCGTTGTCGTGATTGGCCAGTGGGAACTGCTCTCCTACACGTACGCCACGGCACAGTCGCCCGATGACGAGGGTCTGCCCCTGCTCTACTGGCTGATCCCCGTGGCCGTGGTCATCGCACTGATACTCGCTGCCCTTTACATGGAGAGGCGTCGGAAGTAATCACGCGGTCGGGCCGAGGTCGCTCCGGAAGAACGCGAGATACGCCCTGTACGAATTATAGATGTCCGCCTTGCTCGAGACCTCCATCGGCGAGTGCATCGCCAGGAGCGGCGGGCCGCAGTCCAGGACATCCAGGTTGTGCCTCGCGAGGAACAGCGCCACCGTTCCACCGCCGCCCTCATCGACCCTGCCCAACTCGGCAGCCTGCCACGGTATCCTCTTCTGGTTGAACAGGTTCCTTATCTGCCCCACGTACTCGGCGTTGGCGTCGCTCGCGCGTGCCTTTCCGAACGCGCCCGTGTACTTGGTAATCGCGATTCCCCTTCCGAGGCGCGCTGCGTTCGTCATCTCATGGACCTCCTTGAATGTCGGGTGAATGGCCACCTCCACGTCTGCGGAGAGGGATTTCGACCTGGCGATCATCTTCCGCAGGTCCATGTCCCTGTACCCGGGTTCCATCTTCTCCATCAGCTCGGAGAGGACGATATCGAAGAACCTCGACTGGACGCCGCTGGACCCCTCGCTCCCTATCTCCTCCTTATCGAAGAAGAACGCCAAGCACGTCCTGGCGGGAATCTTCAGGTCGACCATCGCTGTCAGGGAACTGTACGCACAGGCCCTGTCGTCCTGCCCGTAGGCGACGAGCATGCCCCTGTCGAACCCGAGGTCCCTTGGCCGGCCCGCGGGAACTGCCTCGAACTCAGCGCTGACGAAGTCCTCCTCCGTCATGCCGTACTCCTTGTTCAGGTGGTTGAGGACGCTGAGCTTGATCTTCTCCTTGACCTTCTTGTCCTCTATCGGGATGTGTCCGACCAGGATGTTCAGCTCCTCTCCCCTGATGCCGTCGGGCAGCTTCCTCTTGTTCTGGACCTTGTATGCGAGATGGGGCAGTAGGTCGGGTATTATGAAAATCGGGTCGTCCTCCTTCTCACCGATCGTCATCTCGACTTCCTTGCCGCTTCCCAGGATGACCTTTCCGTGCAAAGCCAGCGGGCAGTTGACCCACTGGTACTTCCTCACGCCGCCGTAGTAGTGCGTCTTGAAGAGCGCGACCTCCGAGTCCTTGTCCTCGTAGAGGGGGTTCTGCTTGAGGTCGAGCCTCGGGGAGTCGATGTGCGATGCCACTATGTTGATTCCCTCGGCTATGGGCTTCCTCCCCACGACGAAGAGCGCCGCGCTCTTGTTCCTGTTCACGGAGTACAGGCGGGTCCCCGGTTTCGCATCTTTCGCGGAGTCCATCTCGATGAACCCGTTCTCCTCTGCCAGGGAGACGATCTCCTTGACCGCCTTCCTCTCCGTCTTCGCCTTGCCCAAGAAGGACTTGTAACCCTCAGCGTAATCGAAGACCTTCTTCCTCATCGTCTTGCTCATGCCCTTCCAGGCGGATTCCTTCTTCGCCATCAGCTTATCTTCGAGCTTCTTCTTCTTTGCCAGAACATCACCCCAGGTGTTGAGGAGTAAGTCAAGTTCCTCGTATTAAGTTAACGTCATGTTATCAAACACGATTACGAAACGTATATCCTTAAGTAATCCAATCGCGATTCAATAGTCTGAAGGGAATCAGTAGGGATGAGTGAATGGCCAGTGGTACTCGCGATAAGCGCAAGAAAGCGGAGCGGGCCGCAATGGCAGCAGAGACTGCGAGGCTGCAGCTTCGCCTGGGAAGGGCGGCTCACGGTTACGGCATAATAGCCGCCATGGTCCTCGCGTTCAACGCTATGCTTGCATACCTTATGGAGGTCACCGAGCTCTTCGCCGACCCGCCTTTCTCCTCGGCGGTTCTTCTTCTTTGGACGCTCCCCATGATGATCGGTATCGGCGTGGGAGCTTCCGCACTTGCGCTCAAATGGGAGCCCTACTCCTACGAGAGGACGAGCGGGCATTTCATCCTCACCGTGCTCGGAACAGGCGTGCCAGTCATCGGGCTGGTCATCGTTCTCGTGGTCGAGTCCGGCGTCCTCCAGTTCCAGTACCTACCCTGGATTTACCCCGTGTCTCTGCTGGGCCTGTCGCTCACCATGATATCCATGGCGATGACCTGGCGGGGGAAGGGTCTGAGGAAGGTGACCAGCGTAGGCTCGTCGACGATCCCGATGGTCCTTCTCAGCATGATAATGATCGTATCCGCCCTCCCGCTAAGCTACCTCCCCCTCGTGATGGGCTTCCTCGGGAGCGCCATAAGCTACCAGCTGAGCGGATCAATGCTCCACGTACTCGCGAGCTCGACGTCCGCGCAGGAGCGGCATATAATCCGCGCGAACAGTGACAAGATGGCCACGTTGGGGAAGGAGCTCAGCTCCCGCCAGTCGCTGGTCGACCGAAGGGAGAAGGCCCTCCTGGCAAGGGAGGCCCACCTGGAGAGCTACGACAAGGAGCTGTCCAGAGCGCTCATGTACATCGAGTCTCGGCGCAAGGACATGCACGAGTTCCAAGTGCATATCGACAAGAAGGAGCACGAGTTCCTCGCGATGGAGAGGAGGATCGGGGCGATCAAGGCCGACGCCGATGCCAAGATGAGCGAGCTGGAGATAGTGAAGGGAGAGGTCAAGGCACAATCGGAAAAGTCCAAGCGGGTGAGGGAGGACCTCACGAGAACGGCCGCCACACTCCAGAGAAGGGAGAGCAAGCTCCGGCGGCGGGAGATTCAGCATGATGCGAAGATGCGCGAGCTCACGTCCCTCGAGAAGGCGATGGGCAAGGAGAGGAATAGGCACGAGCAGGCCCGCACGGAACTGGGCAAGAAGAGGGACGACATCATCGCCCGCGAGAAGGAGCTCGCCGTTCTTGAGCGGGAACTGTCAGCCGGCGTTCCTGCCAGCGGGGGCGAAGCCCCGACCCTGGAGGAATGGGAGAAGCGGCTCAAGGACAAGGAGGCCGAGCTGGACTCCAGCACCACGGAGCTGGAGGAGTGGAAAGCCGAGCTGAACGAGCGGGGGTCCTCGCTCGCGGAGAGGTTCGAGGACCTGAAGGTCAGGGAAGAGGCGTATGTCCTCAAGGAGGTCGAGGTAGCCGACCGCGAGTCGAAGCTCCAGGAGGAGAGGGAGACGTTCGAGATGGGCAGTACCGCCCTGACCGAGGATGCGCAGCAGTTGAAGAAGAGAGAGGAGAACCTCAGGCAGCTGTTCGCTGAGGCTCGCAAGAAGGTGACCGACTACGACTCGCTCAGGGAGGAGCTGGAGACCAAGGAGATGGAGGTCCAGCACAAGGAGAAGACGATAAACGAGCTGGAGGAGAGGCTCGAGGGGGAATCCAAGTCCATAGGCGGGAGGATGCAGGCCCTGATCGAGCGCGAGAAGGCGCTCGAGGAGAAGGAGGCCAGGATGAAGCTCACGGCTCTCGAGGCGCAGAGCGCCGCGGCTGACGGGGCGGATCACGGGGAGAGGGAAAAAGCGCTTCGCGTGCGCGAGGAGAGGCTCCGCACGAAGGAGAGGGAGCTCAAGAACGTGACCTACCAGAGGGAGAAGGGGCTCGAGATGCGGGAGAAAGCGCTCCAGCAGAAGCTAAGGGAGGATATCTCCGACATGGAGGAAGAGGTCATCGAGGAGAAGAAGGTGGAGAAGGTCAGGACGGGCATCACGAAGCTCGACGACCTCATGTACGGGGGCATTCCGTTCAATTCGAACGTCCTCTTCATCGGGCCGTCCTTCCTCGGGAAGGAGGTCGCCATACTCAACTTCATAGCGGAGGGCCTCAGAAAGGGCATCCCCGCCGTCATAGTCACGACGTCCAAGCCACCGCAGGAGATCTCCAGGGACATGGGGCCGATCCTCGTGGAGTTCGTCGAGTACGAGCGCATAGGTCTCGTCAAGTGGATCGACGCGACCTCCCAGGTCCCGCCTGATGCGGTTGGGTTCGACAAGGAGAAGCGCGTGTACAGGGTCAACGGGGCGGCGGACCTGGGCAACATACTGGAAGGTCTGCACGAGATCGAGGCGGTCCTCGGGGAAGAGCACGAGTACTTCCGGATGGCGTACCTCAGCCTGTCGCCGAGCATATCGCACTCGGAAGCGAACGAGGCGTACGACTTCATCCAGAGGATGGTCAATGACCTTCGCCAGACCCGTTTCGTGGGCGCGTTCGCCCTCGAGAGGGGGATGCACGACCGGAAGGAGATCGAGACCATCGAGCACCAGATGGACGGGGCGGTCATGTTCAAGGAGGAGGACACGAAGACGTTCCTGTCAATCCAGGGCGTGTGCGACGTCCAGACGCGCGACTGGGTTCAGTACAAGCGGACGGACCGCGGGCTCATCATAGGCGCCTTCAGCCTGGAGCGCATCAAGTAGGAAAAGCAGATAAGGTCGCCTCACCTTCACGAGTCGGATGATGTTCGAGCAGATCCGCAAGCGGGGGGACAACTTCTCGTATCTCATCGGTGACGAAGGCTCTGGCTTGGCGGCCGTCGTGGACCCTTCCGGTAACCAGAGGACCATCATCCGTCATCTGAAGAAGAAGGGGCTCAAGCTCGTCTATATTCTCCTGACCCATTCTCATCCTGACCACACTTTCGGAACGGACTACCTGACGAAAAAGACGGGGGCGAAGGTCGTCGCGCACGAATCGTCGCGGGTGAGGATCGACCTCGCGGCAAAGGACGGTCAGAGGATACAGCTTGGCGGGCTCACGATCGAGATAATGCACACGCCTGGTCACACGCCCGATGGGATATGCGTCATCGTGGACGGCAAGATCATGACCGGCGACACGCTCTTCGTCCAGGAGTGCGGGCGCACGGACCTGTCGGGCGGAGATTCTGCTGAGATGTACGACAGCCTCAACAGGATCAAGGCGCTTCCCGAGGATATGGAGGTGTGGCCCGGGCACGACTACGGTCCCAAGCCGTCCTCCACGATAGGCGAGGAGGTGCGGGAGAACTACACGCTCGAGGACATGATACTAGAGGAGTTCATCGAGTTCATGAAGGAGCCGTGATCTGATGACAGTAGCGCTTGTCACAGGGGCCTCGCGGGGAATCGGGCGCGCCTGCGCCATCAGGCTGGCGCGGGACGGATTTCATGTTGCGATCAACTACCGTAGCAAGAGGGGTTCGGCCGAAAGGACCCTGTCCGAGGTCATGAGGGCTGGAATGAATGGCGTTGTTGTGCAGGCCGACGTCTCCAAGGAGAATGAAGTGTTGCTGATGTTCGCCCAGGTTGAGTCGGAGCTCGGAGTGCCTCTCGTTCTCGTGAATAATGCGGGGATCTACCCGCGCAAGCCCTTCGATGAGCTGACAAAGAGGGATTGGAACCGCGTCATCCACACGAACCTTGACAGCATGTACAACTGCTGCAAGTATGCCGTCCCAAACATGAGGGACGAGGGCTGGGGACGCATAGTGAATGTATCCAGCATGCTTGGGTTCAGCGGCTCGACGCAGGGCGTGCACTACGGGGCCACCAAGGCGGGCGTCATAGGCTTCACCAAGTCCCTCGCTCTCGAAGTGGCGCGGCATGGCATAAGGGTCAACGCCGTGGCACCTGGAGCGACTCTCACTGCCATCCTTAGAGGCTACACCGAGGAGCAGAAGATGGAGAAGTTCGGCGGCATTCCTGCGGGGAGATTGGGCAGACCAGAGGATATAGCGGGCGCCGTCTCTTTTCTATGCTCAGGAGATGCCGACTACATCGTAGGCGAGACGATCCACGTCAACGGCGGGTACCTGATAGTCTGACTACTTGCCCTTGAAGTTCGCTTTCCTTTTCTCGAGGAACGCCTTCATCCCTTCTTCCTTGTCCTCGGTCGAGAACGCCAGAGAGACGAGTTCCCGCTCGTAGGCAAGTCCATCGGTGAGGCTGCCCTCAAGGGCCATGTTGATTGCGGACTTCGCGAGCCTCACGCCTATCGGCCCGTTCTTGGCTATCGTGCCAGCGAGACCCTTCACTTCCTTCTTCAGGTCCTTGAGCGGGACGACCTTGTTCACGAGTCCCATCGAAAGGGCCTCCTTGGCCGTGACCATCCTGCCGGTGAAGACCATCTCCGCGGCCCAGCCCTTGCCCACAACATTGGTGAGCCTCTGAGTCCCGCCAAAGCCAGGGAATATGCCCAGCTTCACTTCCGGGACGCCGAGCATCGCGTTCTCGGACGCTATCCTGATGTCGCACGCAAGAGCGAGCTCCAGCCCGCCGCCGAGGGCATATCCGTTGACTGCGGCGATGACGGGCCTCTCCATCCTCGCGATGGCGTTCATGGCCTCGTGGCCCAGCATGGTGAAGCTCCTCATCTCGAGGGGCGTCTTCCCCAGCATCTCCTTGATGTCAGCGCCCGCCACGAAGGCCTTCTCGCCCGAGCCCGTGACTATGACGACGCTGACCTTCTCGTCAGCCGCCATCTTGTCCGCAGCGACCCGCAGTTCCGTGAGCACCGTCGAGTTCAGTGCGTTCAACGCGTCCGGCCTGTCGATCGTTATCCAGCCGATGTCCTTCTCCCTTCTTCTCTTGACGAAAACCATGCTCTCACCTACTCATAGTCGTAGACGCCCTTCTTCGTCTTGCGTCCCAGGCGGCCCGCGCGTACGTACTTGCGCAGCAGCGGGGCGGGTCGGAACTTCGGGTCTCCCGTCTCGTGGAAGAGGACCTCCATCACGTCGAGCCCTATGTCGATTCCCGTGTAGTCCGCCAGCTCGAACGGACCCATGGGCCATCCCGCGCCGAACTTCATCGCCTTGTCAATGTCCTCCGGCGAGGCCGCGCCCTCGTCCAGCAGATTGAACGCCTCATTGAGCATGGGCACGAGCAAACGGTTCACGACGAAACCTGGAGTCTCCTTCACCTCGATGGGCTCCTTCCCGAGCTTGACGCTCAGTTCCCTGATAGTCTCCAGCGTCTCGTCCGACGTCTCGGAGCCGCGGATGAGCTCGATCAGCTTCATCACCGGTGCAGGGTTGAAGAAGTGCATGCCAATGAACCTGTCCGGCCGCTTGGTCGCGGACGCGAGCTCAGTGATGCTCAGCGATGACGTGTTCGACGCGAATATCACGTGGTCCGGGACGATCTCGTCGATCTCCTTGAAGAGTTCCTTCTTGATCTTCATGTTCTCGAAGATGGCCTCGATGACGACGTCCGCGTCCTTGACCGCCCGGGCGACGTCCGTCGTGCCCTCGATGTTGCCGAGGATCTTGTCGACGTCCTCCTGCGTCATCTTGCCCTTTGCCACCCTCTTCCCCAGTGGACCGCTGATCCGAGCGAACCCGGCGTCCACGAACTTCTGTTCGATATCGCGCATCGTGACCTGGTAGCCGGCCAGCGAGCAGAGCTGAGCGATGCCAGCTCCCATTGTTCCGGCTCCAAGAACGCATATCTTCTTGATGTCTTCGACTTTCATTTCCTCCCCTGTGCCCGAAAATGGAACGTGGTATAACTTAGTTTCTCTAATCCGCCGGAACGAACCTGAACCAGACCCGCCCGTCCTCGAGCTCGTACGTTTCGAGTTTCACGCGCATCCCGAGGCTGCAGTCCTCGTACTTCGTGTTGCCGATGCGGGACAGGACCTTGAACTCCGTGCCGTCAAGCTGAACCATCCCCAGAACGAAAGGAACGTCCTTCTCCATTCCCAAAGGAGCGCCCAGCAGCATCGCCGTGAAGGCGTACAGCTCTCCCTCGTCGGGAAGCTCGACCCACTCGAACTGGTCCGAGTTGCATCCAGGGCACGCGACCCGCGGAGGCCAGAAGAGCCCGCCGCAGTCCTTGCACTTGGTGGTCGTAAGCTTCCCTTCCCGCAGACTCGCGTAGAACTGATGGATCCGGGTGTTATCCTCGTCCTGGAGCGGGTAGAAGTCCAGCATGTACGGTAGCACTATCGTCGTCATCTCGGCGACCTCCCGAAAACGAGGATGCTGTGAACGTTCGCCGCCCCACTCAGGTTGTGGGCCATAGCCATCTCGGCTCCGTCCACCAGCCTCTCCTTGGGCACGGTCGACCTGAACTGCTGCATGATCTCCACGATCTGACCGATCCCCGTGGCTCCGAGCGGGTGCCCAGTGCCCAGGAGACCGCCTCTAGTGTTGATTGGCATCTTGCCTCCGATGTTCGACTGGCCTTCCTCGATGAACTTGCCGCCCTCGCCCTTCTCGCAGAAGCCGGCGTCCTCGTACTCGATTATCTCCGAGATCGTGAAACAGTCATGCACCTCCGCGAAGTCCAGGTCCATCGGCCCGATCTTGGCGGACCTGTAGGCCTCCTTGGCGGCTATCTTCAGCGGGTGCCAGGTGGACAGGCTCTTGTAGTTGGCCAGGTTGCTCGCCATGGAGCACTGGCCCGAGCCGATGATGTAAGTGGGAACGTCCGTGAACTCCTTCGCCCTCTCCTCCGACGTCAGTATCACGGCGGCGGCGCCGTCCGTTATCCCAGAGCAGTCGAAGAGCCTCAGCGGCGGGGCGATCATGGGTGAGCCGAGGACCTTCTCGGCCGGGATCTCCTTCTGGAACTGCGCGTACGGGTTCGTCGTGGAGAAGTGATGGTTCTTCTCGGAGACCATCGCCATCTGCTCCACCGTCGTGCCGTACTCGTGCATGTGCCTCTGCGCGCACATCGCGAAGAAGGGCGGTGCGCTTGCTCCCTGCACGCCGTCCCACTCCCGCTCGAGGACGCAGGCCATGCTCGTCTGCGTCTCCAGCATGTTGGGCATGTTCATCTTCTCCACTCCGAGGCACAGCGCGATGTCGCTCAGACCCGTGACGATGGACGCCCAGGCCGTGCGCACTGCGGACTGACCGGAGGAGCACGCGAGCTCCGTCCTCGTGACGACCTTGTGCGGGACGATACCAACCTGCTCCGCGACAAGGGGCGCGACGTGCGACTGGAAGGCGAAGCGCTCCGGCATCGCCGCACCGACGAAGAGACTGTCGATGTCCTTCTTGTCAAGGTTCTGCACATCATCAAACACGGCCTTGCTCGCTTCCTGCACGAGCTCTCTCCAAGTGGCCTTCCGCACACCGAACGGGGCGAGACCACACGCGACGATAGCGACGTTCTTCAAAGACATACCTCCTGGCCTTTCAGGCGGATTAGGGGAAGCATAACTCGGTAATAACGTTTAGTCCCAATAGGAAAACCTTATTGACGGATTCGGCATTCCATCAGTCGCAGGGGGTATTATGGGTACTGGAGAACCGCTTCGGGCAGCTGTCGTCGGCATCGGGCCGGTCGGCGGGATTCTGGCCGCTCACTTGGCGCAGGGCGGCAACAAGGTCTACCTCGTTGACATTCTGAAGGCCCACCTCGACGTCATCAAGACCGACGGGCTGAGGGTTTCCGGTCTGGAGGACCTGAAGGTAGTCATTCCTGACGTCTGCTATGATATTTCCGAATTGAAGGGACGGGAGATCGATGCGGTCTTCGTAGCGGTCAAGGCCTGCGTCCTTCCGAGGGTCATCGAGGGTCTCAAGGGAGTAGTCGATCCCGGCACCTTCCTCGTCAGCTACCAGAACGGAATGGACACGGAGCAGATGCTCGCGGACGCGTTCGGCGAGGAGCGCGCCCTTCGCTTCATCGTGAACTACGCCGGCGGGCTCGTGGAGAACGGTCACGTGAGCATGGCGTTCTTCAACAAGCCCAACTACATCGGCGCCGTCTCCGACGCGGGCGTCGAGTTCGCGAAGCGTGTCGCGGGAGTGCTGACTGCGGCGGACCTGGAGACCGAGTACACGCCCGAGATCAAGAAGTACGTCTGGGAGAAGGTCATACTCAACAGCGCGCTGGGCACGCTCTGCGCCATAACGGGACAGACGATGAAGCAGGCGATCGACCTGCCCGAGACGTTCGAGGTGGTGCAGAACCTCGTGCGCGAGGGTATCGCTGTCGCTGCCGCTGCGGGCTACGACTACGGCGATGGCTTCTACGATTTCTGCATCAGCTACCTCCGAAAGGGCGGCGACCACAAGCCCTCCACGCTCGTAGACGTTGAGTGCAAGAGACCGACGGAGATCGACTTCCTCAACGGCAAGATCGCGGAGTATGGGAAGAAACTGGGCATAGATACGCCCTACCAGTCCTCGATCACGAGCCTGCTGAGGGCGAAGCAGGACGTGTACCTGAAGGGGGATTGAGCTGAGCGAACCGAAGAGGAAGAAGATCCGCGCCTCCAAGCAGCTGCGCGAACTGCTGACACAGCACTACGAGGAACTGGACGAGGCCGCCAACGACGGCGGGAAGGTCGCGTGGTGCTCCAGCGTCGGACCGATGGAAGTGCTCGTTGCCTTCGGCTTCAAGGTCTACTTCCCCGAGAACCACTCTGCGCTGATCGGCGCGCGAAAGATAGCTGATGATTACATACCCGTCGCCAACGCGGTCGGGTACTCACCCGAGATATGCTCCTACCTGACGAGCGACATAGGCGCTTATCTGAGGAACGAGACTCCACTGAAGGACGCGTACGGCGTGTCCTCGATACCGAAGCCTGACGTCCTGGCGGTGAACACGAACCAGTGCCGCGACCTGTACGAGTGGTTCTCGTTCTTCGGGCGCCGCTTCGACGCTCCGGTCTTCAGCATCCACCCGCCAAAGTACCTGGACGAGGTGGAGGAGCACCATGTCGATGACGTGGCGGTCCAGTACGAGGACATGATCGCCCGGCTCGAGAAGATGACCGGCGAGCGACTGGACGAGGCCAAGCTGAAGGAGGCGGTCGCGCTCTCGCTCGAGGCGACGGAGCTCTGGAAGGGCTTCCTTGACACGGCGGTTCATGTGCCATCACCGCTCACGTTCTTCGACGGCACGATACACATGGCGCCGATTGTCGTTATGCGGGGGCTGCAGATCGCCGTGGACTACTACAAGCAGCTCAAGGCGGAGATGGACGAGAGGCTCGAGAACGGCATCGCCGCCGTGGATGACGAGCGGTTCCGAATCTACTGGGAGGGCATGCCCGTCTGGGGGCGGCTGCGCAAGCTCTCGGAGCAGTTCGTCGACCTGAGGGCGTGTCTCGTCGCGTCCACGTACTGCAACAGCTGGATATTCGACGACATGATGCCCGACGACCCGATAAGGAGCATGGCCCTCGCCTACACGAAGGTCTTCGTCAACCGCTCCGAGCCCGCCAAGGAGAGGTACATTCTCGACGAGATCAAGAGGTTCAAGGCGGACGGCATAATCTTCCACGACGCGAGAACATGTCCCGCGAACTCCAACGCGAGCTACGGGATGCCCGCGAGGATGATGGAGGACCACGGGATTCCGACGCTGACGCTGGACGGCGACCTGAACGACCTGCGTTGCTGGTCGGACGAGCAGGCGACGACGAACATCGAGGCGTTCATCGAGCAGCTGGAGGAGAGGTGAGTGTTCGCCGGGATCGACGTCGGAGCTTCCGCCACGAAGTGCATGATAGTCGACGAGAGCAAGAACGAGGTCGCGTCTGCGGTTAGGCGAACTGGTATGTCGCTGCGCAAGGTCGCGGACGAGGTCTACAAGGAGGCCCTGAGCGGGGCTGGTCTCGAGCCTGACGGGATCAAGGTCGTTGCCACTGGCTTCGGCCGCAAGAACGTGGACTTCGCGGACTCCATACGGACCGAGATCAGCTGCCACTGCAAGGGCTGCTATCACCACTTCCCCCGCGCGCTGACGATTGTGGACATCGGCGGGCAGGACACGAAGCTCATCAGGACGAACGTGGAGGGCAAGATCATCGACTTCAAGATGAACCGGAAGTGCGCGGCGGGAACCGGTGCCTTCCTTGAAGAGATAGCGCGCAGGATGGACGTCCCCTTGGAGGAGATGAACGGGCTTGCCCTGTCCTCCGAGCGGGAGATCGAGATAGGCTCCTATTGCACCGTCTTCACGGCCACGGAGATCCTGTCCAAGATCCGGGAGGGCGAGAAGCAGAAGGACATCGTTCGCGCGGTCTTCGGGTCCGTGATCAAGAGGATTCAGGAGATGAATCCGCTCATCGGAGACGTCGTGCTCACTGGCGGGGTGGTTGCGCACAATGAGATTCTCTTCGACCTGCTCGAGGAAGCGCTTGGGCGGGAAGTGCTGAAACCGCCAAAACCCCAGTTCACGGGAGCGTTCGGAGCGGCCCTCTACGCGATGATGTGACTACTCGACGGGCTTGCAGAACCTCTCTCTCAGTATCCGATGAAGGATCTTCCCCGTCGGGGTGCGGGGCATCTCCTCCTCCGTGATGAACCTCACCTTCTTGGGCTTCTTGAAGGCGGCCATCCGTCCCCGACAGAACTCGATGAGCTCTTCCTCGGTGCACTGTCTGCGGCTCTTGAGAACGACGACCGCTGTCACCGCCTCCCCCCACTTGATGTGCCGCTCTCCGATTATCGCGACCGCCCTGACCGAATCGTGCTCTCCGATCATGCCCTCCACCTCGGACGGGAAGACGTGCTCCCCGCCAGTGATTATCATGTTGTCCTTCCTGTCCACGAGGGTGTAGTAGCCCTCCTCGTCCTTGCGCGCCATGTCGCCCGCGCTGAAGTAGTCGCCTATGAAGGCGGCCTTCGTCTTCTCGGGCTGATTGTAGTACTCGTCGAACATCATCGGGCCGCGCGAGTAGAGCTCGCCCACGTCGCCCACGGGAACCTCGTTCCCGTCCTCGTCCAGCACCCTGAGGACGTCCGTGCCGGCGCACTCCTGACCGATGGAGCCCAGCTTACGCATCTGGTCCTCCGGTCTCAGGAGAGTAACGAGCCCCGCCTCCGTCGACCCGTAGGCCTCGAACAGCTCCACGTCCTTGAAGAAATCCATTATCTCCAGCTTCGTCTTCTTCCACACCGGTGCCGAGGAGCAGAGGATGGACCGCATCGAGGAGACGTCGTATTTGCCCTTGACAGCATCGGGAAGCGCGAGAATCAGGTTGTAGTGCGTCGGGATGAGCGACGTGAAGGTGATGTTCTCCCTCTCAATGATCTGCAGGACCTCCTC
>JAGLRN010000063.1 GCA_023136265.1 Thermoplasmata archaeon | reverse complement strand
GAGTAGAACGTCGAGTTGACGTGGAAAAGGGGCATCACTATCAGCCCGTAGTCGCCGTGCCTGAAGCCGAACTCGACTTCGTTTATCAGGTAGAACGCCGTGTACGATGCGTGGGAGCGCACCACGCCCTTCGGCACGCCCGTCGTGCCGGACGTGTAGAGGATGACCCATGTGTCCTCGTTCTTGATCTCGACAGCAGGCTCTTCCTCGCCGCCCCCGCCGAGCAGCTCCTCGTAGTCCAGATAACCCTCGGCTGGCTCGCCGTTCAGGCAGACGAACCTTCCAGGGTCCACGGACAGCTCGTCCCTTATCTCGTTGATCCTGTCCACGAAGTCCGTGTGGACCATGATTGCGGACGCGTCAGAGTTGGAAAGGATGTACTTGAAGGCCCTGCTGGTCTGTCGCCAGTTTAGCGGGACGACGATCACCCGCGACTTCGCGGCGGCGAGGTAGACCTCCATGAACTCGATGCAGTTGTAGGAGACGACCCCCAGCTTGTCGCCCTTCTCGAGTCCCATGCCCAGGAGCGCGTTCGCGAGCTTGTTCACTCGCGTGTTCAGCTCAGAGAATGTCACCGACCGCCTCTCGTCCTTGAGGGCCATCTTGTCAGGGAACTTCGCTGCATTGACTCGCAGTGATTCGCCAATGTCCAGCCAAGCCATGTCCTTCCTCCCCGAGGGTTAATGGGAAAAGCGGTAAGGGTTATTAAATGGTTCTTTTCCGCGTGTAGATGACCTTGCAGTCCTCGCCTACGAAGCACTCCTTGCAGTCCTCGTCCATGCACTCAAGGTCCACTGGCTCGACTCTGACTTCGAATCCAAGCTCCTCGTACATCTCCACCGCCTCGCTCAGGCGGGGGTCCGAAAGAACGGACTGCCTCTCCCAGCCTTCCTTGACGAGTTCCTCCTCTTTGGTCATTCTGAAGCACGATAGCCAGTGCCGCTTATATGCATTATGCATGACCAACAGGCTTATCTGGTTCGAAGGGATTTCCTGGAGCAATGTCCAGCATCGAGTATCGACATCCGAGAGTGGAAGACTTGCGTGTCATCTTGGATGTCATCAATACCTCAAACCGAGACAACCCGCTCTGGGAGATCCACGAGCTGGAGGAGTTCAGGAAGAACACGTTCGAGCATGACGAGTGGGATGTGGAGGGTCACTGGGTCGCGGAACGGGGAGGCAAGTTGCTCGGCTACGGCGGTGCCAGGGTCTCTAAGTTGCGCCAGCAGGCGGGAGAGAGCGATGGATGGCTCGGCGTGTGGGTTCATCCCGAAGAAAGGGCGAGAGGCGTGGAGAACGAGATCGTGCAGCGGTCCGTGGACTACCTCCGCGCCAAAGGTATCCGGAAGGCCAAGTACTTCGACCTGAAGGGGACCGATTGGAGGGACGCGGTCAGACATGACTTCGGCTTCAGCGTTGTCCACCGTGAGTTCTTCCTGGTCAAGAAGGGCAGGGAGCTGCCGGAGATAGTATTGCCCGAAGGTCTTCGCTTCAGGGATTTCATGCTGTCCCAAGCGAAGGATAAGCAACTCGAGCACCTTGTGACTCTGGAGAACGATACCTTCTCCGAGGACAAGAACTACGCGCCGAACACAATCGACTCGCTCAGGAAGTGGAAGGAGTCATCGCCCAATATCGTCAGGATCAACTTCGCCACGCTGGACGACAAGGTCGTGGGGGTCTGCATCTCCGAGATCGAGCTGATGCACAATAAGGTGCACAAGATAGATGCGGGATGGATCAGGCTCTTCGGCGTCGCCAAAGGCCACAGGAACAAGGGCATCGGGAAGGCTCTCCTGCACAACGGGATGCAGTGGCACTGGGACCAGGGGATGGATACGCTCTACGTCGGCGTGGACGAGTGGAACCCTCCCGCGGAGAGGGTGTACAGGTCCGTCGGGTTCAAGGTCCAGGACGAAGGCGCCATCTGGAGCCTAGACCTCTAGGAGCTGCAGGCCGCCGTCAATGTCCACCTTCACGCAGTGCGGCTCGATGCTGTATCCTTCATAGTGCCTCGTCGAGAGAATGCTCAGCAGGCGGTTGTCGAAGAAGTACCAGTACCCCTCCTGGAACATCTGATGGCTCCTTACCGCCAGCGATATCTCGTTGCCGTCCATGAACTCGTCGAAGATTCGGCGGCCAAACAGGTACCCAAAGCCGCGCTTGAAGTTGAACTCGTACCCCTCCTCGGCCTGCAGGTCCTCGCTCGGGTCGCCCCACATCATCTGGCGGCTCGCTTCCTCCAGGTCCTCGAGGCGCTTGGCCTTCTTGAGAGCCTTCAGCTCGCCTAGGGAGAACGGGCCCTCGTGGTGCGGGTCAAACGGAGTCCCGCCGTGGACGCCGAACACGCGGTTCCACTCCAGCAGGACGCAGTGGGGCATGGCCCCGAACACATCCTGATATCGCTTGAATCCTGACTCTCCGATGCACGGATGGTCCGTAGCCGCTCGGCGGAAGCCGTAGATGTTGTTCATCTCCTCGCTCTCGTGGTTGCCCCTGAGCATGATCACTCGGTCGGGGAAGTGAACCTTCAGCAAGCTGATGAGGTTGAGGGTCGCAATCTGGTTCGGGCCCCTGTCCACGTAGTCACCGAGGAAGACGAGGTAAGGCTTGTCCTCTGGCGGGAGGAACTCCTTGCTCAGGATCGATATGACGGTTCTCAGGTCCCCGTGGGTGTCCCCGATGATGACCGCCTGGCGGGGGTCATGGAGACGCACGAGCGCGGGTTCCATGTCAAGAAGCGTCTTCAGCTTCCTCTGCGTGCGCTCGATCTGCCCCTCCGAGAGCATCTTGATCTTGAAGGGGTCCTCCAGGACCTCCTCGAACGCGATCTCCTCCACGGGACACATCTAGGATGGAATAGCGTTCGATGTTCCTTATCTTTTCGGGTGTTCACAAGAATCCTTTATACGCGGCAGGCATATCAGCCGCTCATGAGACCCTTGGACGAGAAGGACAGAGAGCTCGTTGATCTAGCCTGCGAGGTCGCCAAGAGATTCTCCAGTGTTCGATGGAACGGAGAGAAGCTGTCTGGAGTCGGCTCCGCCCTGCGCACGAAAGACGGCGATATCTTCTCAGGTCCGAACATCGACCATCCCGAGTCTGCGCCCTGCTCGATGTGTGCCGAGTACACGGCCCTGGGGAAGGCGTACAGCGAAGGTCACACGGAGGTCGAGACGATTGTGGCGTGCTGGCACAAGAACGGCGATGATGGAGTCATACCACCGTGCGGTAGATGCAAGGAGTTCATGAGGCTGTTCGGCAATCCCTGGGTCATCATCGAGACGGATGAGGGTCCGCGGAAGGCAAGACTGGACGAGATTCATCCTTACGCGCCGGAGTAGCGGGCTGTGAGTCTGCGCCTTCTCTGAAAGAGGTCATCCGGCTCTTGGGCACAGGTAAATGGGGTACCCTTCTCACGATTGCTTCTTCACGTAGTCCGTGACGGCACGCTTGCTGGAGTGCCACACCCTTCCAAGCTTTGCAGCGTCCAGCTTCCCCTGCCTGGCTCTCAGGCTCAGGTACTCCTGCGAGTAGGGCGTCTCCCCTGCCAGCACGTTTAAGGGCAGCAGCTCGTCCTTGCCTCCAAATGCCGATAAGTGGTACGTCAGCGATTCGTCAACCGCCCTGGCCAAGAAGTTCACAAAGGGCTTGAGGTCTCCTCGATCGCCCCTTCTCAGGCATCTGTAGTATCTTGCCCGGTCCTCCGTTCGAAGGACAACGGGCGGGTAGCCACGTCTGATGAGGTAGAGATTGGCCAGAAGTCTCGCCACCCTGCCGTTGCCGTCGACGAAGGGATGAATCGACACGAGCCCGTGATGCAGGATGGCCGCCGTCTCGACAGCCTCCGCCTTCGGCCTTCTGAGTGAGGCGATGAGTTCTTCCATGAGCTTGGGAACCTTGGCGAAGTCCGGAGGCGACTTGCGGGCACCTGCTATCCTGATATTCAGCGTTCGGTACTTGCCCGCGTCCTCCAGGAGACCTCTGGTCAGCGTCTCATGAAGTTGCTGGACTACGATATGGTCGATGGGCTTCCTTCCCCTTGCGAGTTTCTCCATCAGGTCGAACGCCTCGGCACCGTTCACGGCCTCCAAATGGTCTCTGAGGGGCTTCCCGCTGACGGTTACGCCGCTCTCGAGTACCAGCTTCGTCTCCTGCAGCGTTAGGGTGTTCCCCTCGATTGCGTTCGAGTGGTATGTGTGGCGCAAGCGGAGGTCCTCCGCCAGCTTCTTAAGAACCGCGGCGGACAGCGGTCGAGCCGAGTCGATCCTCCTCTTCTTGTCGGCCATGCGCTCGGAGATGGCTGTGTCAATGAGAGTATCGGTATCGGAGTCTCTCATGTATATCCGATATCATCACTGAAGTATATATCGGTATCGGAGGAAATGTCCTGTTGCCGATACAATCCATTACTCCACTATCAGTTCTTCCGAGCCTTCTCCATGAGGATTTGGTAGTGCTCTTCGAGCCCCTTCTTCAGTCTCTCGACAGCCTCCTCCTCCGTGGCACCCTGGTCAGCGACATTCGTCACCGGGTCCGTGGCGACGTAGAACTTGCCCTCCATCCTGACCGAGATCATTGCCTTCAGCTCATCACCGGTATTCCTATGGATGTGAGGGTATAAAATACGCGTGGAGATTCGGACACAACCGTGTCCTCGTGGATGCATCAGAACAGATCATCCATCTCGTCGTTGTACCTGGGCATGCTGCCCTTCTTCTGAAGGAACTGCTGTATCAGCTCGCTCTCGCGCTTGGTGTACATCTTGTCCTCTTCGAACGTGAAGAATTTCGCATCCTCCTTCGTCTGCAGCTCTCCCGCCAGTGTCGTCCTCATGTTCTGCGAGCCCGCGATGTAGACCACTTCCTTCTCCTCGTCGAGCAGCTGGATGACGCCGTCCGCCTCAGGTACGGTCTCGATGTTCTCCTCCGTGAACGCAAGCCACTTCTCGGGCGGGAACCTCGGCTTCTCGAGCTTGAGCCTCATGTCGCACTGCAGGCATCTATTCGACTCCAGGCGGGCGTCATCTTCGCGATAACCCAGCTGTATCAGGTCGAAGCTCTTCGCCCGCTCCTCGAGCGGGAGCGACGGCATCTCCGTCATCTTCCTGCCCGCAAAGCCTTCCTCTCTGCCGAAGCTCTGGGAGAACTCGACCTCGGGCGCAAGGACCTCTTCAATCTCTCCGTTCCCGCCAAGGTAGCGGTCTATCGAGATGGCCGCGTCCCTGCCTGTCTGGATCGAGTCGATGACCGAGGCGGGCCCTTTGGCGGCTTCCCCGCCCGCGAAGACGCCTGATACATTGGTCGCCATTGAAGCGTCAGTCACGATCACCGGTCCACGCGTCTGAACATCCTCGCCCAGGAACGAGAAGTCGGGCGCCTGACCTATCGCCATGATGACGTAGTCAGCATCCATCATCGTGCACGTGGACTCGTCGTATTGCGGACTGAACCGCCCGTCGTCGTCGAACACGCGCGTGCAGCACTTCAGCTCGATGCCCGTCACCTGGTCGTCCACGATCGTGATGCGCTTGGGTCCCCAGCAGGTGTTCATGTTCACGCCCTCGTTGCGGGCCTCCTCGATCTCCCACTCGAAGGCGGGCATCTCCTCGTCCGACTCCAGGCACGCGAGGTCCACCTTCTCCGCGCCGTTCCTCAGTGCGGAGAGCGCGACGTCAATCGCCACGTTCCCGCCGCCGATGACCAGAACCGTCCCGCTCAGCGGTTTGGCGGCTCCCGCTCTAACCTCGCGCAGGAAGTCGACGCCCCACAGGACGTCAGGATGATCAGAACCCTCGATGTCCAGCCTTCTGCTGAGTTGTGCACCCGTGGCGACGAGGACGGCGTCGTGTTCGTTACTGAGCTGCTCAAGCGATACGGACTCACCGATCTTCGTGTTCGTCCTCGCCTCGATGCCAAGCTCGAGGATGCCCTCGATGTCCTTGTCCAGCGGCTCGTCGGGTAGCCTGTAGCTCGGGAATGTGGAGCGCATCATCCCGCCAAGCTTCGATTCGCCCTCGAAGACCGTGACCGAATGCCCGAGCCTCCTCAGGTAGTAGGCGGCCGTCAGTCCGGCGGGACCCGAGCCCACGACGGCGATGCTCTTCCCCGTGTCCGGACGGATCTCGGCCCTGCTCTTCCACGAGCCGTCATCGTTCTCGGCGGCGTATCTCTTCAGCCCGCAGATGGCGATGGGCTCGGACACCTCTCCCCGCCTGCAGTCCTCCTCGCACGGATGGAAGCACACCATGCCAAGCGTTAGCGGGAAGGGCGCCTTCTCCCGCACGACAGCGGTCGCGTCAGCGTACTTCCCTTCCTTGATTAGTCGAATGTATCGCGGGACGTCAATCCCGACCGGGCAGTCTCTCTTGCACGGGACGAGGTCCGTCTCGCGTGTGGCGAACTCGATGCCCTTGTCCTGCAACGCACCCGTCGGACACACTTCCACGCACGCTCCGCAGAACTTGCACTCCGACTCGCTGAGCGTGGGGGCCACCGTGCCGACGATGTAGTCCTCGCCGTTGAAGATGAAACCGAGCGCGTTGATCTCCCGCACTTCGCCGCACGCCCTCACGCAGCGGGTGCAGTTGATGCAGAGCTCGTTGTCGCGCACGATGAGCGGTTCCTGATCCTGGATGTGGAGCTTCCTCGGAACGTATCTGGGCGTATCGGCCGGTATGCCGATGTACTCGGCAACCTTCTGCAGCTCGCACCGCCCGAGCTCCGGGCAGCACCGCTCCTCCCATGGCACGTTCATCGAGCACGGCTCTCGCGGGCAGCCTTCCACCTGGTCGCACGTCAGACAGACATGCGGGTGCGTCGCCAGTATCTTGCTGAGGTTCTTTCGCCTCTCCGCGACGACGCGCTCGGTGTTAGTCCGGATCACCATGCCGTCCTCGGCGGGCGTGTCGCACGCTCGGACGAGCTCCTCCTCTCCCTCGACCTCGACGAGGCACAACCTGCAGCCGTCGAACTCCTGCGGGGACGCGCATTCGAACTTGTCCTCGCCGCGATACACGACCTCGGCGGGCTTCCCGCCAGCGCCTGGCGGCAGGCTCGGATGGTAGCACAGCCTGGGGATGTAGACATCCGTCTTGTCCGCGGCCTGCAGAATGGAGTCTCCGTCCTCTGCGGAGACCTCGGTTTCATCGATGCGAATGGATACCATGCGACTCAATCCCGATTACCAGGAGTGCTCGATCGCGTCTTCCTTGCACGCCTCTATGCACGGCGGCGTGGATTCCTTGTCCACGGGCTTGCACGGCGCGCACGTGTACTTGATCTTCCAGCGCTCCTTCTCCGTGACGGCGGGCATGTCATCGGCCTCGATGTCGAAGTCGTTGGGCACCATCTCCAGCACGCCTGCGGGACACACCTTCACGCACTCCTCGCAGCAGTTGCACTTGTCCGTGTCGATGGTGATGAAGTACTCGCCCGAGCCGTCCTTGTAGCCGTAGTTCGCTTTCATCCTTTCCCCTTCTCCACGAGCGTCTTTCCGAACAGGGCACCGCCGACCGCGCCCGCGATCTGGGTGTCCTTCTCCGTCTTGAGGGCCTCGATCTTGAGCTCCCGTTCTATCCTCTTGACCACGCCCACGTTCTTGGCTATGCCGCCAGTGATGGCGAACTCCTTCTCCATGCCCAGCCTCTCGATCAGCGTGAACACGCGGTGCGCCATGGCGGCGCAGTAGGCGGCTATGACCTTGTTCTTCGGCCAGCCTTCTCGGAGCAGCTGTGACGCCTCCGCCTTCGCAAAGACGACGCACGTGCTGCTGACCTCGGGCGGCTCCTCGTCGATCTCGAAGGAGAGCTCGCCGATGTCCTGTATGTGCACGCCCAGCAGGTCCGCGAAGACCTCCATTCCTCTCCCTGTGCCGGCGGCGCACTTGTCGTTCATCAGGAAGGCAGTCACCTTCCCGCGCTCGTCGCATCGGATGGCCTTGCAGTCCTGCCCGCCCATGTCCAGGACGGTGCGCACGGACGGTCCGTACATCCAGTTTGCGCCGCGAGCGTGGCACGCGATCTCGGTTATCGCCTTGTTCGCGAAGGGCACGTTCACTCGCCCGTAGCCCGTGCCGACGACGTATCGGATCTTGTCGAGGCTCATCCCCGTGTCCTTGAGCGCCCAGTCCATCGCGTTCCTGGCACTTTCCGGGCTGTCCGACCCCGTCCTCATGTTGCTGTAGGCGAACAGCTCACCGTCGCCCATGACAACCGCCTGCGAGCTCACCGAACCGATGTCCACGCCAGCGGTTATTATCTCGAAATCCTCCCAGTTCAGCTCCGGTGACTTCCAGTTGTACTCCTTCCATCGCCAATACTCCGACTCCTTCTTCTCCATCAGGAACCACCTCCTGCGCGTGTGGACGCGACCCTCGCCGCGCCGAGAGCCGCGACGTACTCAGGCTCATCTGGAACCGTAACGTCCATGTTGAGCTCCCTCCTCAGCGATTCCACGAAGCCCACGTTGTTCGCCATGCCGCCCACGAGCACGATGTCCTGCTCTATCGAGAGTCTCCGAGCCATCGATGATATGCGGCTCGCGATCGCGTCGTGGATCGCGCGGGCTATGTTCTCCTTCGACGTCTTCTGGTGGACCAGCGTGACCACTTCCGACTCGGCGAACACGGCGCACTGCGCGTTCATCGGGACCGCCTCCGTCGCCTTCAGCGAGAGCGGGCCGATCTCCTCGACCTCTATCTCAAGAGCCCGAGCCATTGCCTCCGTGAAGGAGCCCGCACCGGCTGCGCATCGCTCGTTTATCACGAAGTCCAGGACCTTGCCTTCCGCGTCGGTGTGCATGGCCCTTCCCTCTTCCGCGCCCACGTCGATCACTGTCCTCGCGGACGGTACCAGCATCGTGGCGCCCTTCGAGGCGGCGGTCACCTCCGTCAGCTCGTCCGTCTTGAAGTGGACCGCGGTCCTTCCTGACCCCGT
>JAGLRN010000062.1 GCA_023136265.1 Thermoplasmata archaeon | reverse complement strand
GAGCCCCAGTAGTTGCGCATGTACGAGCAGAGGTCGCGGGCGAAGCCGTACTTCTCTGTTGCCTCGAGGCACTCGTCCGAGAACTCCTTGTTGAACGCGATCGAGGCGGCGTAGGGCTCTCCGGTGAGCGAGTGGACGTCGTCCCCCAGTCCGGCGGGGACCGCGTCGAACGCCCACGCGCCGCCTGCCCAGCGAAGGCCGCCCTTCTCGTGCGCCTCGGCGAAGTCCTTGTAGTAGCCCAGGCGGATGTCCTTCGCCTCGTTCCATGTCTTCAGCCTCTCAGTTGGATACTTGTCAGCCATCATATCACCTCAGAATAGGTCCTCCTCCATCAGCATCTCGAGGAACGCCTCCACGCGGGTCTTGAACTGCCCGATGGGCACGGTCACGTCCAGCTCGAGGAAGAGCGTCGGGATGTCGTTGCTCTCCAGCTCGTTCTTGATCGCGGGGATGTCCAGCTCGTGCGGGTCACAGAACTTCTGCTGCACGAGGATGGCGCCCGCCGCGTTGTAGTCCTTCGCGAGCTTCATGATGTGCGGCAGCCTCGACCTCTCGCCCCAGTCCTTGCTCGGGCACCTCGGTCTCTCGATGTACCGCTTGGCTATCGCCTCCATGGGATTGCCATCGAGTTCCACTGTATTCCAGAAGTACCTGCTCCCGGTACAGTGGTCGTCCACGACGAGCGTGGCGCCGCAGTCCTCCACCATCCTGATGAACTCCGTGTCGTCGTCCTCGCTGCCTATGATCATCAGCCGCTGACCGACGTTCCTGTCTGCGTTGCGGCCGTCGAGCTCCTTCATCGCATCCTCGATCGTCCTGCTGTGATCGTCCTTGTGTATCATCTGCCCGGAGACGACCATGAACATCGCTTCCAGTCCGGTCATCGGGGGCTTCTCGGCCTTGCGCGTCTCGTAGAACTTCATCATCAGCTCGCGGTTCCTGTTCATTATCTCGATGCCGCGAACGAGGTCCTCGTCCGTTATGGTCTTGCCCGTCCACTCCTCCACCGACTTCTTGAACTTCTCCAGCTCTCCGACGAGGTAGGGTAGCGCGCGCGGGCTCTGCACATTGTTGGGCATGGGCAGGTAGTAGCTGTACGGGACGGGGATGTGCATCTCCCAGCTCGTGTATGCCTGCCTGATGTGCAGGCACGACTGGGATATCATGATGCCGTCCAGGTAGTCGTATCTGCCCTTGAGTCCCTGTGCCAGGCAGTCCCTGCAGAAGGGGCAGAACATGCCGAAGATGTAAGGCTCCGTCACGTCCTGGGGCTCGTGGCTTCCCAGGATGCGGACCGGCAGCACGTCCGCCGCGTAGAGGATCTCCTCTGGGACGTACGTGCAGAAGTAGCCCAGGACCTTGCCTCCCGTCTTCTCCTTCCAGTGCTTGGCGTACTCGTGTCTGTTCTCAAACCATTCCTGAAACATCTCTATCATTCACAGCCTCCTTTCCAGATTGATGAACTCGCTTCTCTCGAAGCCCAGTGACTTGAAGAACGCGAGCATGTCGCTGCTGTCCCACGGGACGGCCGTGAAGACCTGCTTGATGCCCTTCTTCTTGAAGTGATCGAGGAGCTTGCGGCCGAGCTTCTTCCCTATTCCCTGGCCCATGAACTCTGGGTCGACCCCGACGATGACGATCCAGCCGCTCTTCTCGACGCCGAACTCGAGCGTCTTGACCTCTCCGATGATGAAGCCCGCCAATGTGCCAGCGTACTCTGCGGCCAGGCACTCCTGCGGGTAGTCCTTGATGTGGGTCTCGAGCTCCTTCTTCCAGCCCGCCTTCGGGCTTCGGCCCGTTATTTTTCGCTGGATCTTGAGCGCGGACTGAATGTCCTCGCGCTTGAGCGATCTGATCTTGATGACTTCCATGGCTTTCAGTCCACCCTGACGATCTTGACCTTCTTGCCTACCCAGTCCGGCGGGAGGTAGATCCTGCCGCTGTTGCCCGCCTGCTTGACCTCCTTCTCGAGCATCTCCTGACCGTAGACCTCGAACTTGACTTCCTTGGGTTTCTTGGGATTGGTCATCTAGTCCTCCGCCTCCTCACGGTTGAATAACAAGCGCACTATGGTTATATTGTAACTACATTATAACGGTTTCTACGGGTCACAAGCAGGATCTCCGAGAGGCGGGATGGGAGGAACAGGCCTTTCAGAACAGAAGTCGGATAGAGGATTCACTAGACTGGGAGGCATCTCTGGTAAGGCACATACTCACATGAAATCCTGCAGACTGGGGGCTTGGTGCATAGCAACGGCGGAATCCCGTCCAAGAAGCCTGTAGATTCCACTCAGAGACTTAAGGGCAATCAACGCTCCAGCACCCTTAGCATACCAAGACAAGTAAAGGACGTTGTTCCACTCTCTTGCAGCTTTCTCCAATTGGTTTGATCTTTGATACTCCTGAGCTAGGTCCATTCTCCCCCCCAGATCAGCAGGCTCGTGGTTGCGTATGTACTCGGCAAGTGGGTCGCCATCGACAATCTCGAATAGCCCAGATTCATTCTCCCGAAGAGCTGCAAAGGCCCTTGAGACTATTGGATTCCTCGGTGAAGCGTCAGCTGCACTATCGACGCCCAGGTTGAAGCACATCCAATAGGTGTATCCTGACATGCAGAGAGGACAGGAAACCATTTGCCAACGCAGCTTCAGGGCTTCTTTCTCCTTGTCTTCCACGCTCTTCAATTTAGAAAGGAAATGATATGGAGCGGCAAAATGGGGTGCGGCTTGAGATGATCTCTCAAAGTACTTCGCAGCTTCTTGTGTGTCCCCCTTCTTGGAATGCCATCTCCCAACCCAGCAAAGGCTTTGCGCCGCCATCGGGTCGACCTTGAGAAACTCCCTGTGGAAGTCCAACCAGTCCTCCTTTCTATCCATACTCGGCTTGGGTCCAAACTCATAGGGGATGTCCAAAGCCTTTGAGGTGGCGCGAATCTTCTCCAACGACGTCTCTTTCTCGGCTCTTGTGTGGGAATCGGACTCATAGTATCCCATAACGCTGATCTCTTCCACTGCGAACTCATACCACATGAGGCCTCGAAGAGAGGATGCTATCGGGAACAAGTCCATTGTTTCAAAGAGATGTATGACTATTGGAGGCTCCAGGTCCGCAGTCGTTCGTCCGAAGAAGAAACAGAACTTGTCTCCGTTTTCGTGTGCGAAGGGGAAAACCCCAGTGAGCATCTCTGCATATCGAGGATTCTTATCAAGCATTCCGCGGAGCCCGTTGAACCAGCAATTTCCGATGACCGGTTCCCAATCATCCGAGTGAGTGGCTTCGAGAGTCGCGTCGGAAACCAGTTTCTTGTATGACGATGGTAGTTCGACAACGTACTTCTTCTCTATGGCAGCTATACTGGCAGAAGCAGATGTCAAGATTGAACACCCCATGAAACACAATCCTTTCTTCCGGCCTCAACGGTCGCCACGTTACGAAATCGGGAACTCAACTATAAAGTCATCTCAGGGAAATGACGCAGTTCAGTATGAAATGCGACGAAAGTCTTTATGTTCAAGGTTCCCTTTTCTTTGCGATTCCATGATGAGAGAGGGATCCATCTTCACCCACTTGGATAATCTCAGTATATTCCTTTGGTGTTGATCCGTGTCGAATTAACATATATCCATCGTCCAATTGCTTCACCTTTTCAATAAATCCTTCCTTGTTGTAGATTCTCTTCCACTCCACTGTTCCATCTTCTAAAACCTTGAACAATATGGGAAAACATGATTCGCCCACCTCGGTTTCTCCAGCAATCATAATTCTATCTTTCGTGCAGTCAATCGTTACGCCGCAACCATTATCATATGTCCCATCCCAGACAATCTCCCCCTCTCCATCGATCTTGGCAAGATAGATATGTTCATCTCTCATTCCAGTCAAAAGAATTCCGTCTTTTCCACCACACACATCATATACAAGAGCATCTTTGTGTAGTTTCTCCCATATCTTCTTACCATCCCTATCAACTCTTGACAGATACAGATACCACCTCCCATTCCTCATCAGGCTTCCTGCTAGTATATGGCCTTGATCATCTGGAACAATACCTCCAGCTATTACATCTTCTTCATCACAGAATATTCTCTTCCAGATTTCTTCCCCATGATTATCCAGATTCAGGAGAAAGAAATGGCTATTTCCAGACGGATCTCTGGTTTCGCCGAACAACAGGATATTCTCCTTCACAACGAGTGAAAAAGCACATTCATTTCCCAAAATCCGGAAAGACCTTTCCCACTGTTTCTCCCCACTTGAATTCACCTTCAGCAGATATGCCTTCCAATCACGCCCACCCCATTCAGAGGCGCGACCTTCTGAGCATCCACATATCAAGAAACCATCCTTTACTGCAACTATGTTCTGCCCCTCGTAATCCACAGAGCTAAGACCGTGAGTTCTTTTCCATTCCAACTCTCCACTTCTATTCATCTTCAAAACTAGAACTCTGTAATCTTCATTTTTGGCACTTCCAACCATCACAAAACCATCTAGGGTATTTGCGATTGATGTTATCACAATCTCTTCATCCTCTCTGAATATTGATTGCATAGGTTCTCCTATCGCCTTTTGCCTTTTCATAACATGACCTCACTAATGTTGTTTGCCCAAGTTCTGCTCTTGTTTGCGACAACTCGAATCTTGTGCCAAACCCAGGGGATGTCGTAGTTCTTTTCGCACTACGACACTTCGACTATCCAGTCCACGTCAGCATCGACCTTCACCCAATATCCGTAACCTGGGAGAAGCACTTCCGCGTCCCCGAGCACTCTCAGATGATAATGAGGAAGGGAATCGAATCCCTCCACTCTCGTGGAACCCACCTCCGTATTCAGGTCTGATATGCTGTAAGTGGAATCGAAGGACGGAAAGCCAACAAGATTCCACCCCTCGTGAAGATGAATCATAGTCTGAGAGGGAACTGTTCCTGCCACCGTGAGGTTCGAGTCTTCGGTGACGTTGATCCACAATCCCATCGTGCGGTTCATATTCCACAGCTCTCCCTTGTATGTCTTGTCCTTCATGAACGATTTCCACTCCTGAGAGGAGGAGTCGTAGAACCATGCCTTGTCAAACTCGACCGTTTGAAGAACCCTCTCTATCGATCCATTCGATTGAATGAGAGGGATGGATATGAGATTCGGTCCCTTCGAAAGCGGGCGGGTGAACTTTGCTGCCTGATTATCTGCACAGGCCCTCTCCCCGAAGGGGGAAACAGCGCATAGCCTGAAGAAGTAATTGTTGGAATCGCCCTCTCCCAAACCTACCGCCAAATAGTAGCTCCTCCCAGCCGGAGTGGTGCCCAGCGTCGTGTAGCTACTGCCACTCGGGTCGAATTCAGTTCCGTGGTATATCTCATAGTAATCCACGCCCTCCGGGTCGGCGGGTGAAAGATTCCAAGTTATGTTCACGTCACCAAAGGAAGGTCCTTCGAGCCTCGCGGAGACACCGTAAGGCTTGAGGACGGGAGACAGGCAGTCGACATAAACCTCGGGGAAGGGGATGATGATCAGGCTATCATTCCAGCTTGAGCCCATTACGCGGGTATCTGTTGGATCGTCGTAGATGTTGGCGAGATTGTGACCAGTCCTCGCGCATGTAATCCTAAACGAGACGGACCAGCCATCCTTCACGTGAATGTGGGATACCTCCCACATGAGATAGGTGAGACCGCTTTTCTCGGCAATTGAAGGGTTTCTCGCCCTTCCGGTATCTGGATCTACGAAGCTGCCAGGAACATAGTGTATGTAATCGGGAAGCACATCTTGGATTAGGGGAACGAAGTCATCCGGATCCGGGTCATACACCGCTACGCTCTTCTCAATCAATCCTATCTCATCCCTCAGTCCATCCATTACTTGGGAAGAATTCACGAATACATAGCGGGTTCCGGTGATATCCGCTATCTTCTTCAGCAACGACTCCTCAGGCTCCCCCAAGTCACCTCTTACTCCAAATGGATAGATAGATATGTTGTGAAGGGCACACCAGTTTGCAATGACTAGAGGATTAGGATTGTTCAAGCACCCCTCACAGTCGAATCCGTCGGTGAAGAGAAATATCATCTTGCTATGGTTTCTGTTTCCGTAGTTGAAGAGGTAGTGGGCAGTCTCGTTAAGAGCCCTCCCGAGGTAGGTGGGTTCCGTCTTTACATTCGGCTCGCTGCGAATATCTGCTTCCACCTCCTCGTAGTTCTCACTCGGAGGCCTTTTGAAAACAGGAACGCCCTCGAAGAAGACGACAGCTGCCCTATCAGGATGTCTCATCTGCTTCAGATATGTGAGTGCCAGCTTCTTCTCCAATGTGAAGTTGGTATAGCCTATGCTGTTGGACATGTCTATGAGGAACATCACATCCTGAGGTGTGTCGAAGAATACGCTCGATCCCGTTCCCTTCACCTCTAGCGTTATCGTGGTCTCCTTTTGGTATTCGGGACCTGCTGTCTCTATGTAGACCTCACGCGGGAAGATGGATTTGTTCACCGCGATGCTGGGATAAGGTCTCGTCACAAGGAGAGCTTCTCCATATAGGGAGGGATTGTTCGAGGACGTTGCATAGATCGTGGTGTTCTCATATGCGCCCGCCTGGGGAGCCAAGGGTATGGTCACCTTCACGATTATCTTTTTGTCTCGAAAGGAACCGAGAATTCCTATGTCGGGAATGCCATCTCCATCCGCAGGCGAATCCGTGAGAGGGGTAACACCATCGACATGGAATATTCCAACATTCCATCCATTCGGTGTGGATGCATATGTTATATCGATGTAATCGGCGCCACTGCCTCTGTTGGCAACGGTGAGCTCATAGGAGACGTCCTCTCCCAGTTCTCCGTTCTTCCATTGGTCGGGACCTATGCTCACAACTGAGGGAGTTGGAGTGACATCGAAATCCCATCCGGCGTCGATCGAGCTATCATCATCATATCCATCGTAGGTTCCGTTTCCTTCAGGCACTCTGGCAACAGATAAGCCGGGAGTGTGTGATGTGCTCCAACCAACCATGTCCATGAGTTGACCCGCCGGATCGTAGAGATAGACATTGTCACCCGAGGATGTAATCGTGGAGAAGAATGGGGGGTCATCAGATTGGAGAATGGAATACATCGGATTCTCCTTGGTCAGAGTGATCGAGTTCAAGGCATGAACGGAATCGCAGACCAAGAGGTAGCCATTAGTATCGATCTGCTCACCGTCTATCAACATGATCTCCACGAAGCCATCGGATGGAAGCAGGGGATTGAAGAGCACCTCGTTCAGGACGAGCGTTGGGTTCCTATCTACGATGGGCACGTTGTTCTGGGAACCGAGTGTGGGAGAGGATTCCCTGACCCAATCGAAGGAATATCTCAAACCATCAGAATGTCTAGCAACCGATTCTCCCGTCAGCGGGTCGGGGGTCGTGCCCTTTTGTCCGTAGCCCACTAGATCGAGGACCTTCATGCCGTCAAGGAGCGCAAGGAGACCTCCCTCATCTCCTAGAGTGATGTCGACTGTGAGGTCCATGGAAGCGATATCGCCTATCGTTCTATATTCGCCTGCAGGTATGATTCCTAACGCCGAGAGATCGGTCTTGGGCTCTCCCTCTATCCAAAGAGATGTGTCCACCATATCCCAGCTCTCTCCGCCGTAATTGAATATCTCGATTGCCTCCTGCCCATCGGGGGAGTCCCTTATCTCGGTTATCTGCAGAAACGAGATGGTCGTCTCTGCAAAATAGAGATGCCAGCTTGTGAGAGACCTCTTGTCCATCCATATGACGAATACGCGATAGTCGGTAGAAGCTATTGCGGGATATCTCTGAGGAGTGTAATCATCATTCGGGTCACCGTTTCCTCGGGTGTCGTCGACTCGAACATCTTGAGACGATTTCCCTTTGTCTCCCCAAGTTCGACCTCCGTCTGCGGAGTAGGTGAAATAAATGCTCTCGTCCGACCACACCTCATAGGACCATGCTACGTATATGTTCCCGCCGCCTAGGCTCATCCCAAGGGCGCGAACATCCTTTACAGAGGAGCCACCATGGTCCACTCTGACAGGAGAACTCCATGCGAGACCATTGTCATCGGACCGAGAGAACTCGATCATCCAATCTCCATCTTGTTCACGAAGAGCCCAGACCAAGAGAACCGCTCCGTTGGGGTCCACCTTGATGTCAGGATCGAGTCTCAAAAGGCGGTAGGTTCCCGTCTCCGCTACACGATCAACATTGCTCCAACTCACTCCGTCCGAGGAGTAGGCAAAACAAACAGATGCATAGTAGATATCGTGGAACTCCTGCCATGCAACGTAGACCGAAGAGCCGTGGGTGGCTATGGAGGGCAAGACATTCCACTCATCAGTGGTTGATACACGCACGTCAGGCGTCCAAGCCAGACCTCCGTCGTACGATGCTGAAACGAATATCTGATAGATGGGTGTCCTCCCATCTTTCCAGGCCACGTAGATCGTTCCGTTGTCGGCAACTGCGATAGCGGGTTGCTCACTACGGACGAGAATTCCACCATGATCCACTTGAGCATGGTTCCAGCTCTTCCCTCTATCATGTGAATAGGATATCCAAATGGAAAAGCCATCGAGGAGCTTCTCGTAGACCACGTAGATGCTGCCCTTGTAGCTGGGACTGTTCATGTCCACGGCAATCTTTGGGTTGAAATAGACGTGTCCGGGCGACTGAAAACTGATTACTACTTCCGGAGACCAAGTGAGTCCTGAATCCGTCGAGTTGGAGTAGTAAATCCCAGACCAGCCACTTCGATTGTCCTCCCAAACGGCATGGAGTATGCCCTGATCATCGACTGCTATGGAGGGATAACGAGGAATGATTGAGGTTTGGTCGACCTTGACATTTGGCTTGGAGAACTCCATTCCCGTTGCAGGGAAAGATACCTCTGGAAGAATGAGAACGAGAGAGGAGAGAACCACGAGTAGTGAAAGCAATGAACAAACAGTTCTGTGCCCGAAACGATGATTCACCATGCCCTCCTCCAAACGCGTGAATTCTCCCACTTCTTGGTTCAAGAGTGGTGAAATGAGGCCTATAGGAAAGCTATGCGGACGGAATTATATAACTCTTCTGGACTTCTTATGATGATACCAGCCACGGAAGGAAGACGTCGTCCTGTATTATCGAGAACGACACACCGAGAACCAGGAGAGGGCCTGCCCGGGAACGTGACCAAGGGCGAAGTGGAGCTCTGAGCCTATTCTGCGGTCATGAGTGGACAGGCCCATGTGTCGCAAGGATTCCCAACAGCCAGTCCGTCAAGAAGTGTGAAAAGGTGCCCGCCCAGGACGGGTCCCTGCATGCAGGAGAAAAACAACAGCGGGTCTTCCGTCCTGGACGACCGACCACAGATAGGAGGGACAAACCGGGATGTGATGTCTCCATATCGTAGCCGGGCATGATTGCAGACCACCTCTAATCCTATAAGCATTCTGGTACACCGCTTTGTATGAAGCACGGTGCGAGCATGTCACCGAACGAGAACCGGCTGAACCACTGAGGCCTGGTGCCATGCGTCACTGCAGGCGCGGCGAGATGAACATCGGCCAACCAGCATGACCAAAGGCTTAAATGCCTTGGCTGTACTAGCAGGCGACTGAGACGTCTCCTGGACAGTATCAGGAGACGCAAGAGGAATAGAATGAACATATACGTAGGAAATCTACCGCGTGAGGTCACCGAGAGTGAACTCCTGGAGGCTTTCCAAGCCTTCGGAGAGGTCGCATCGGCCAAGATCATCACCGACAAGCTCAGCGGACAGTCAAGAGGATTCGGATTCGTTGAGATGCCGACCGATGATGAGGCCGAGAAGGCGATCACGGGCCTTGATGGAAAGGACATGAAGGGTCGGACCCTGACTGTCAACAAAGCTCGCCCTCGTTCCGATAGCGATCGGGGTCGAGGAAGCCGCTCTTGGTAGGCTCTCGTTCGGGAAAACAGTTACACAAAGAAGTTTCACACTCGAGTTGTGGATAGGGGAGTCCCCTAAACGGTTACGCTTTTTTGATCTCCGTTGTTGGGTGAGATTCCAGCTAGACCAGCGGTAGCCATCCTCTGTCGGGCTTGGCCGGCCTCCCGAGCTTCCGGCCATTCGGATATCTTATTATCCCAAGAAAGGAATCGCCTTCAAATGCCCAATGGTAGCGGCCGCATCGTCCGTCCTCGCCCACGGCCAGGAGATTAGCCTGAGGCTGAGCGGTGTGCCAGCAGAAATCTATTAGTATCCAGAGAATCCTACTGGATTGGAGCGGGGGATTATGAAAGCGAGGTTTGTAGGAGTGATACTGGCGTGCGTCGTCCTTCTATGGGGAGCCTTTGCCACCCCATGTGCAAGTGCTGAGGAGCAGGGCGGACACATTTGGCTGTCAATCGAGAACGGAGAGTACGAGGGAAACCACACGGACCCTTGGATAAACGAGAGCTGGGTCTTCGAAGCCGAATACGAGGCGAACAGCACCTTCCAGTTCAACCTGACGGTGGAGAACAGGGCATCTGAGAGCACAGATGTGTACGTTCTCATCGCCGTTCGAGGGAACACGACCGGCAGTGACATGCAAACGATAGCGGTCGAAGGTGGGGACGCCGGTGCGGTCGTCTACACGCTGGCGGACTTCGACCAGACCGATTTCAACCCGTTCTACTTGAATCAGGTATCGGCGGGCTCCCATGGCGTCTATCCTCCGTCGGGCAATGGCATTTGGGTCACCTACCGAGTCGGCTGGGTCGACGGGAAGGGAACAGGCAGCAACGTCACGAACCTGACCATCGATGTGACGCTCGGACCGGACCCGTCCGATCTCTTCGTGGTCCACTTCGATGCCCACGGCCTGGACACTGACGGAGAGCTGAAGTACTGGAGTCCCAACGGCCACGATTCGACGGTCGTCAAGGAGGAGGAGAAAGGGAACGGCAAGGGCAAGGGCCACGCGAAGAAGCCCAAGAAGAAGCAGGGCGGGAACGAGGAGGACCCCGTGGAGGACCCAGAGCAACCGCCGGTCGAGGACGAGCCTGAGGACCCGACGCCTATTGAGGAGCCGCCCGCCGTTGAAGATGAGGAAGTCCCCGTTGAGGAGCCCGAGTCGCCGCCGACCGAGGATCCGGAGGACCCCGTGCCAGACGAGGATCCAGCTGAGGGAGGAACTCCGGAGACGGAGGATCCCATTCTGCCCGATCAGGAGGATGAGACAGAAGCCGAGGTCGAGACACTTCCGATTGATCCTCCCACCGAGGATGATAGTTCCAGCGGGTCCGATGAGACCCTTGCGACCGATTCCGAGTCTTCCTCAGGAACGGACATTGCGCTGCCTGTCGTTGCACTTCTCGCCCTTGCGGTATCATTGCTGGTCCTTGCCGTTCGGATGAGGAAGCACTGAGGCCTACTTCTTCATCGCCTTCTTGAATATGGGAACTGCGACCGCCAGCAGCACGATCCCGAACGTGATCAGGATGATCAGCTCTGTCGAGATGGACTGAACGTCCGCTCCCAGGATCATCACCTTTCTCAGCGCGCTTGTCGCATACGTTAGCGGGAGCGACCAAGCGATGTACTGCATGAACACGGGCATCTGCTGGATGGGGAAGAAGACGCCGCTCAGGAACATCATCGGGAACATGAGCGTCATCATCGCCATCGTCGCCGTCTGCTCGTCCCTCGCCACGGACGTGATGAGGATTCCCAGTCCCACGAAGCTGAACACTCCCAGGATCAGCAGGAAGAGGAGCAGAAAGAGGTTCCCCTGGATCGTAACTCCGAATATCGCCACGGCAAGACCGAGGACTATCAGCCCCTGAATCAGCCCCCTCGACGTCTGCGCTATCGTCTTTCCCAGGATTATCGAAAGCCTGCCGATCGGCGCGACCATCATGCCGTCCAGCGTGCCGAACTCCTTCTCGTACGAGATCGCATGGGGCAGCCCTGTCATGACGGACATCATCACCGTCATCGCCATTATCCCGGGGGCGACGAAGTCGAAGTAGCTCGGGTTCCCGGGAACGATGCCCCTCGTCTCCACCGTGTAGGGTTTCACGATGGCGAGCGCTTCGCTGCTGTTCACCCCGAGCTGCACGCTCACGTTGGCTATCGCCCTCCACGTGCCCATCTGCTCGATTACCTCGGTGAGGATCCCTTGCAGAAGCAGCGATATCTGCGGGTTCGATTGGTCCGAGACTATCTCGACGACCGCTTGCGTGCCACTCTCCAGATTGGACGAGAAGTTCGATGGTATGATGACCCCGCCGGCAAGCTCACCGTCCCGGATCCTCTGCTTGATGTCGTCGAAGCCAGATGAGTCCTTCAGGCTCATGAGCCCGCTCTCCTCGCTCACGTACGTCAGGTTCTGAGCAAAGGCGATGCCGAGCGGTCCGTCATCCTCATTGGCAAGGCCCACGTCCGCGTTCTCCAGCGCGCTCTCCGTCGGGAATATGTACCCAACCATGACCATCATGAAGAGGGGCATGAGGATGAGCATGACCATCGCCATGCGGTTCCTCCACAGGTCCAGCAGGTCCTTCCACGCTATCCAGAGGCTGTGCCTCAAGGTGTCTCCAGCGCCCATCTACCTCACCCTCCTGCTGAGTGCCGGAGGTCCGTGCCTGCCACCCCCTTGGAACGACTTGACCTTGCTGGAGACCTCGGCCCTCATCTCCCTTCCCGTTATGTGGAGGAAGACGTCCTCGAGCGAGGGCTCCAAGCTCTTGACGAAGGCTATCCTGCCGTTCCTTGACCTGATCGTGTCGATGATGTCGTCGAAGGCGTCCTCCCCCTTCGCTCGGATGAGGAGGTGCGTCTCGTTCTCCCTCACTACGGAGACTATCGTGGGCTGGTCCCTCAGCGCCTCCAGCATCTCGTTCGTCAGGTTGGGGATCTCGATGTCCACGCTCGCGACGTCCTCCCCGCCAATGATCCTCTTCAGGCTGCGGGGTGTGTCGAGGGCGACGATCTTCCCCCTGTCGATTATGCCCACGCGGTCGCAGAGCATGTCCGCCTCGACCATCATGTGCGTCGTCAGGATGATACTCGTCTCGTTCTCGATGTTTATCCTCTTGATGAACTCCCTGATCTCCGTCGTGGACTGCGGGTCGAGCCCGAGCGTCGGCTCGTCCATGAAGAGAACATCGGGAACGCTCAGAAGCGCCCTGATGATGTTTATCCTCTGCTTCATCCCTGTGGAGTACGTGCCTATCTGGCTCTTCGCCCACTTCTCCATGTGAACGAGCTTGAGCAACTTGTATGTCCTCTTCTCCAGCGTGTCCTTGGGTAGGTTGTACAGCTTGCCGAAGAGCTTGAGGTTCTCCACTGCCGTCAGGCGGTCGTACATTATCATCTTCTCGGAGACCAGGCCGATGTGTTCCCTGACCTTCCCGTCCTGCTTGATTATGTCATATCCAGCGACCTTGGCGGTTCCCTCTGTCGGGGCGAGGAGCGTGCACAGCATCCTGATCAGCGTCGTCTTTCCCGCTCCGTTGGGACCAAGCAGGCCGAATATCCCTCCTCTCTTGACGTCGATGTTCACGTGATCGACGGCGACGAGGTCCTTGAACTTCTTTGTAAGGTTCTGTGTGACTATCGCCTCTTCCATCAAAACCACTTCCAGAGTGCGTTTGGACTTAGCACGCTCGAAATATAAAACTATTGTACGGCGGGAGTTGGCGGGCCCGTGACGCCCACGATCAGAATGCATGGCAGGTCAGGCGGCGTGATCCGTTGCGGATGATGTATACGGACGTGTCTCGTCCCGACTCATAACGGATTTATAGAGCTTACCCATATTAGGTTCCTCATAACACTAGCGGGGCTCAATCGGAACTGATGTATGTCGAGGGGGTGACAAGAAACGGCGAACACAAATCCGAGCGGCAAAATCTGCCTGGTGACGGGGGCCAATTCGGGAATGGGCAAGGCAGCAACTATAGCATTGGCGAAGATGGGTGCGACTGTTGTCATGATCTGCCGCAACCCGAGCAAAGGCAAGGCGGCCAAGTCGGAAGTGAAGGCCAAGAGCGGCAATGAGTCCAAGGACCTGATGTTCGCCGACCTCTCATCTCAGGAATCGATCCGCCAACTCGTGCAGGGATTCCGGAGGAAGTACGAGCAGTTGGATGTCCTGGTGAACAACGCGGGGACGTACTTCAAAGAGAGGAAGACAAACGCAGATGGGATGGGAATGACGTTTGCCGTCAACTATCTCGGTCATTTCCTGCTCACAAACCTATTGCTCGACGTCCTAAAGGCCAGCGCTCCCGCCAGAATAGTGAGCGTCGCTGGATCCAGTCACAAGAAGGCGACCATCGACTTCGATGACCTTCAGGGCGAGGACAAGTACAGCGGACTGCGTGCGAACAGCCAATCGAAGTTGGCTATCGTGCTTTTCACGTACGAGCTTGCCAGGAGGCTGCGCGGGACAGGTATGACCGCGAACTGCCTCCATCCTGGAGCAGTGGCGACGCCCTTGGTTAAGAACTCAATTCCGAGGGCTCTTCGCTTCATGCTCGCCTTCTATGAGACGCCCGAGGAAGGGGCCGAGACGGCTGTCTACTCGGCATCTTCTCCCGAGGTCGATGGCGTGAGCGGGAAGTACTTCGTGAACAAGAAGGAGACGAAATCCTCCCGTCTATCCCACGACAAGACCCTTGTGGACCGTCTGTGGCGGCTGAGTGAGACCTGAAGTGCACCACATGACGTCGCTTGTCCTACCTGCAGAACGTGCTGATTGAGAGGAGTGTTCCACGTCGTGTTCCCGGGAAAGAAGAGACAGTCTTTCAGTCTCTTGACGGCGACCTTCATCGGGACCATGGACAGCAACGCTCTCGTACCCGTCATTGCCCTCTATGCCCTCTCGATGGGTGCGGGCATTGAGATGGTAGGCCTGATAGTTGCCATGTACTCCATAGTACACATCCCTTCGAACATAGTATTCGGTCGCCTGGCGGACAAGATCGGGCGCAAGAATCCGCTCATACTGGGCCTCTCATGGGACGCCTTCAGCGTTTTCCTGTACTCTCTAACAGGCAACCCCATCCACCTGCTTCTTGTGAGATGCTTGCACGGCATTGGCGGGGGATTCGTGGGACCATCAACCATGGCCATCGCGGCGGGAATGGCTCCTGAGGGCCGGAGGGGCAGAATGATGGCGCTCTACGGCATCGCCTTGGCGTTCTCGGTGGTCGTTGGCTTCATGGTCAGCGGGATGATCGTGGGCAGATTCGGGTACAACGTCCTGTTCTACGTATTGTCCGGGAGCCTTGTCATCGGGGTGGCTTCCGCCGCCTCAATCAAGGAACCCGAGGACATTGGCCGTGTGAAGACGACCCTCATTGAGGATATCCGCAATCTCCTGGACATCTTGAGAAAGAAGCTGGCGCAGGCCTCTTACGCCGCCATATTCTGCCTCTACTTCGCAATGGGAGCATTCACCGTCCTTGTGCCGCTTTTCATGAAGGGCTTTGGAATGACCGCGTTTCATGTGGCCATGGCCTTCACAACCTTCGCACTGTTGTCCATGATCATTCACTATCCCAGCGGATGGATCTCCGACAAGTTGGGGCCCAAGATCCCGGCGATGGCAGGACTGCTGACGATCGCCCTCTCTCTGCTCCTCCTTCCCTTTTTCGATACGTTTCTCTCATTGTTGCCAGTCATGGCTCTCTTTGGCATAGGTCATGGTCTTGTCTTCCCCTCGTCCTCCACGATGGTCGTGCGCAGTTCTTCCGAGGACGAGCGTGGTTTATCAACGGGCGTTTTCTACGCACTTCTCGTTGCAGGAGTCGCCGTCGGCGCGCCCTTGGCTGGGTTCTTGGCGTCTGCATTCAGCATTGAGGTGGCGATTTGGACGACGGGCCTCGCGGGCGTCATCGGCTTCGCCCTCGTGCTCGGACTGGTGAGTAGGGAATGAGTTGCCAACGCAAGAATATTATATCACGCCGTTATACAGATTGACTCAGAGTAGCTGCTTGAGAAAGGAGACCCATCCGGACGCCTCTTTCCGATCGGCTGCATGCGAGGCGATCGTACGACGAACTATTTCTTGTTGGCCGGGAGCATCATCGCAGCGGTATTCTTTGTCCTCCTGCTGGTGCAGTATCTGAGGAGAAGGAAAACACACCAGCTCATATGGTCCGTCGCAGTTGCGTTGTACTTCATCGCTTTTCTCTTGGAATTCCTGTCGTCCCCCGAGTTGTTTGGTGGTGATGTATGGATGTACAAGTTGTTCTACGTCCTCAGCGCACCTCTCGTCGGCCTCTTTGGAGTGGGATCTCTCTACCTGCTCACTCACAAACCATGGGGGAAATACTTTCTGTTCTATGTCGTCATCACATCCTTCGCCATCATTGCGGCAGGACTCACCGCAACGGTTGACGAGGGAATGCTGGCTTCCGAGGACTTCGAAGGGTTCGAAACAATCGCGGGCGGGGCGATGCCTCAGTATGTTCGAGTAATTTCCCCGCTTTTGACCGTACCGGGAGGACTGTTCCTCATCGGCGGAGCGGTCTACAGTTTCTGGTTGGATCGAACGAAGAAGTACAATCTAATCATAGCCCTGGGTGGACTCTTTCCGTTCTTCGGAGGCGCCCTGTCAAGAGTTGGTATGTACACTTTGTTCTACGCCTTCGACATCATTGGCGCCTTGCTGTTGTTCGTTGGTTTCCTTCTGAGCATGGAGTACATCAAGAGAAGGGAGGAGACTGCCGAGCAAACATGAGTGTCTGGCTCCTGCGAGATAGTGACCTAGGTACTTCGGGACTGAGCTGGTTCACGAAAGCTTTTATAACCACGCTATCGTATGGAGCATTGTTCAGGGAACACCTATTCCGCGGTCCCTGGAAGGTCTGACGGAGGGAACTGCCTGAGTCTTGGAGTTCTGGTCATTGGTGGAGGAATAACGGGAATTCAGTCTGCCCTCGATGTCGCGGAAACCGGTGTGAAAGCGGTCATCCTGGAGGACTCTCCCTTCATCGGGGGCCGCATGGCACAGCTGGACAAGACCTTCCCCACGAACGACTGCTCCATGTGCATACTGTCTCCCAAGCTGGTGGAGGCGGGGAGACATCCGAACATAGAGCTCGTCACGAACGCGGACCTGATCGCAC
>JAGLRN010000061.1 GCA_023136265.1 Thermoplasmata archaeon | reverse complement strand
ACGGAGCTATGCCTTGGTTGAATAGGAGCTGATTCGGAGTGGGTGAGAACCTATCCAGAAGCCCCCTCGGAGAGATCTAGTCGCACCTTGAGTCCGAGCCCCTCCAAGGTTACTGGCAGCCCAAGGGCAGAGATGTTCTCAATAGTGATAGCATCCTCGACACCACCCAGCCTGAGTACGAAGTCGTAGGGAGCGTCCTCGACGGTCAGGGCGATCTCGAATGCATCCGCGAGCCGGCACTCGAACAGCGGCCTCTTGCCCCGCCGCAGGATGAACCAACCCTCGTTGCCCTCGAGCGGGGTTCCCGCCAGGACGAGCGGGACTGTGGGCTCTTCTCCCCTGGTGTGGAATCCCATCCACTTGCTTAGAAAGAGGCCGTATCCCGACGTTCTCTTCGCGATGCCTTTGTAGAAGCGCCTCTGCGATTCACGCAAGGAGCGCCATGTCTCGACGCCTTCCGCGAAATGGTTCCTGTTCCTCTGCTGCAGCGGCGATTTGGGATTGTGCGGTATGACGTGCATCCTGAGGAAGTTGACGCCGTTTCTGTTGACAGCTGTCATCTTGTCTATGGTCCCACTGAACTTGGTTCCGAACGAGTTCTTTATCTTCACATTCTCCCCCTCTGGGAAAAGTCCCTGTTGTTATTCTCGTCCGGGATATTTGAATGCTTTGCTGGTGACAAATCCCCGGTCGTGGATTCGGATTGAGTCGGAGGATTGAGGGAGACCGCTCAAGAAACGTCGCACTCCTCATTGCACTACGACACTTCCACCGTCCAGACAGTGTCTGCTTCTACCTTGACCCAATAACCAAGTCCCGCCAGAAGCACTTCCGCGTCTCCGAGGACTCTCAGATGATGGGTGGATGTGGAATCGTATCCCTCCATTCGCACCGCTCCTGCATCTGTCCCAAAATCGTGCCGTGTAGGATGTGTTGAAGGACGGGAATGATACTAGATTCCATCCCTCGTACAGATGTATCGTGGTCTTCGCCGGCCTCCAGTACCTCGCCTGTAAGGGCATCCTCACCATCGACCAGGGCCAGATCGTCAACTTCACCAAGGATTCGATCCTCAACATCTTCCCGGATGCCTCAGGGACGCCGCGCGGGAGCGCGGCCGTGGGGGGCAGTACCCCTCTATGAATCGGCGGGCGTCTTCGTCGCGATGAAACGACGGAGGCGCCGCTCTGATTCCTCCACCGGCCCGCATAGGGATCATCCGTGTGGTCGGTGTCTCAGCGATCTTGGCACAGCGGGGCTACTACTTGTTGGAGCCCACCGTCGAAATCATCCCGGCGAACGACCCGATGACCAAATCGCTGTCATCACCGGGCATCGTGATCTGGCCTCCAGAGCCCAAGAAGGATCCCGTGGCACCCTCAAAGCGGCCAGTCCCGCCCGTAATCGTTGCATCGAGCGTGAAGGCTGGGAAGTTCATGTCTCCCATATGGCGCATACCGACGAGGTCCATGTCTGCATACAGCTTATCGCCGTTCGCCGCAGTGAATGTCGCCGTGGTGGGGAGTCGAAGGATGGGGAATCCTGGGTCAGGCACCCCTGGGATAGGCACCCAGCCAATGATCTCATAAATAGCCATGTTGGCATCAACCACCGCAGTGTACTTCCCTAGCTGATTTGCTTGTCCGGACACCACGATGCGCTCCAAGGGGGCCACCGCCGGGACATTCCCGCCGTCGAACTTGCCCTTGAAGGGGACCCCGTCCGAATCTGCGCTCACACTCATCGGCACTGCCACTGCAAACACCATGGCCAGCACCAACAGACACAAGAATACACTCGGTATTTTCCTAGTTCTCTTTTTCATATAATATTCCACCTATAGCGCACACATAAACATGCTCAGTATTCTCTTCATATCTCTCCTCCCCTGCAAGAAAGACGAAATCCGCACAAGAATGACGAATTCTCCCTCTCCCGTATGGCTCGGTAATGGAATACTGCCATAAGAAGTTTTGGTTTCGCAAGAAGTGATAGAAGTTGTTCGTTGTGGTATGTACTTCCGAGTCCCAATTAGATAGAATTGACGAGCTGAAAGTAATCAAAAGGCTTCAAGAATGGCGTAGCTGATGCCTCAAGTCGACATTGCATTATCTTGTATTCCAATACCTCCGAGCACTCATCACTCGAGAACAGTATGCTTTAGTCGTAGATGATAATGAAGTGCGACACCTTCTGCATCTGGGGGACCTGAAACGACCGACGGTCCCATGTCGAGTTCCCTACAGCCCGCGCCGACTTCGATTGCCAGCCCTCAAAATCATTTTATACATCAGCGCTTTAATGAGCAAGCCTTCGGAGGAGAATACTTGGTCACGTTCAGGGTGTTCCGCTTCAGTCCCGAGAAAGACAAGAAGCCGCGATACGTTGACTACAACATCGAGGACACGTGCGGGCTCACGGTTCTGGACGCGCTCAAGCTCATCAAGACGGACATGGACCCGAGCCTCAGCTTCAGGCATTCCTGCAGGAGCGCGATATGCGGGTCCTGCGCCGTAAGCGTCAACGGCAAGAACATGCTCGCCTGCAATACTCAGGTCGACGCGCTGGGGAAGAGCAGGATAGTCATCGAGCCGCTCCCGGGATATCCAGTCATCAACGACCTGGTCGTCGACTTCGCACCGTTCTTCGGGCAGTACAGGTCCATACGACCGTATCTCGTTTCAGAGTCCCAACCGCCCGAGAAGGAGCGCATCCAGAGCGTCGAGGCCAGGAAGAGGTACGACGCGCCCGCACAATGCATCATGTGCGCCGCGTGCACGACTTCGTGCCCGATCGTGTGGACGGACGACAAGTACCTGGGTCCAGCGGCCCTGACGAAGGTCTGGCGGTTCGTTGCCGACTCGAGGGACGAGATCACGGACGAGAGGCTCGCCATGGTGAACAACGAGTACGGCGTGTGGAGATGCCACACGATGTTTCGCTGCGCGGAGGCGTGTCCGAAGGAGATAGACACAACGGAGGCGATCGAGAACCTCAGGCGGGAGGTCCTCAAGAGGGCCTTCTCCAGGAGGCGATAGAATGCTCAAGCAGAGCGGATTCGGCTACTACGTGAGGAAGATAGCGAGGACCTGGAAGGAGACGGGCACGCTCGCACACATCGTACACCGGGTTACGGGCATCCTCCTGGTCGTGTACCTCATGGTGCACATATACGTGGTCACGCAGGCAAGCCTCAACGGAGAGGGCTACGAGAGCATCCTGAAGACGTTCAGAGACCCGCTCTTCGCTGCGGGCGAGCTCATAATGATCATGGGCGGTCTCGTCCACGGGCTCAACGGAATCAGGCTCACGCTGTTCGACATGGGAATAGGGCTCAAGCACCAGAAGGCCATGTTCTGGGCGTTCATGGTCATCGCGGTCGCGATCTGGTTCGTGGGGCTCGCGATAGTCTGGCCCGTAATAGGAGGGGGATGATGGGCGCGCCGACGGAATCGAAGAGGAGCATGTGGCTCTGGATACTCCAAAGGGTCAGCGGTGCGGCTCTCATAGTCCTGCTCCTCATTCACATGGTCGTCCTGCACTACATGGACCCGCACGATGCGATCGTGATATCAGAGGTGAAGATCCGCCTGCAGGGGCTCACGTTCATGATCATCAACAACCTGCTGCTGGGTTTCGTCATATTCCACGCATTCAATGGGGTGAGGAACGTCGTGTACGACTACACCTCCGATCCGCGCAAGAGGGCGGCGGTCTCGGCCGTCCTGGTGATCATCGCGATCTTCCTCTTCGCGTTCGCGGTGTGGGCGTTCCTGCCGTTCATGTTGGGGTGATTGGATGAGAAAGCACGACGTTGTGATAGTTGGCGGCGGTCTGGCGGGCCTTCGGGCAGCCATAGAGACGTCGAGGGAGGTGGACACCGCCATCATCTCGAAGATCCACCCGCTGAGGTCGCACACGGGCGCCGCCCAGGGAGGGATAGCGGCCGCACTGGGGAACGAGACGCCCGACTCGATGGAGGAGCACGCGTTCGACACTGTCAAGGGCGCGGACTACCTCTGCGACCAGGACGCGATGGAGATTCTCATCAACGAGGCTCCGAAGAACATCTACGAGCTGGAGCACATGGGGGTAGCCTTCAGCCGCACGCCTGAGGGCAAGATCGCGCAGAGGGCCTTTGGCGGGCACAGCAAGCCGAGGGCGTGCTACGCTGCGGATTGGACGGGGCACACGCTCCTGCACACGCTCTACGAGCAGAGTCTCAGACAGAAGATGACATTCTACGACGAGTGGTTCGCGCTTTCCGTCGCCCTGGTGAACGGGACCTGCGCGGGTGTGACGGCCCTGGACATGAAGACCGGCAGGATCGAGGCCTTCAGCGCCAAGTCCGTCATCTTCACCACGGGCGGGTACGGGCGAGCCTTCAAGATCACGTCCAACGCGGCGGCGAACACGGGGGACGGCCTCGGTATGTTCCTCCACGCTGGACTCCCGCTCGAGGACATGGAGTTCGTTCAGTTCCACCCGACGGGACTGTACCAGCATGGCATACTCGTCACCGAGGGCGCGCGCGGTGAGGGCGGGTACCTGCTCAACGACAAGGGCGAGAGGTTCATGGAGAACTACGCCCCGGAGAAGATGGAGCTGGCGCCGAGGGACGTGATATCCAGAGCCATGCAGACGGAGGTCAACGAGGGTCGCGGGATTGGCGGGAGCGATTTCCTGCATATCGACCTGCGGCACCTGGGGAAGGAGAAGATACTGGAGAAGCTGCCTCAGATTCACACTCTGGCGCTTGACTTCGTCGGCGTGGATGCGATCACGGACCCTGTGCCGATACAGCCCACCGCCCACTACTCGATGGGCGGGCTTCCGACCACTATTGATGGGAATGTGATCTCGGATGCTAAGAACACTCCTGTCGATGGGCTGTTCGCGGCGGGAGAATGCGCCTGCGTCTCCGTCCACGGGGCGAACAGGCTCGGCACGAACTCGCTGCTGGACGCCGTTGTCTACGGGAAACAGGCGGGGATAGCCGCCAGAGACCACGCGAAGGGGACGCAGTTCGTGAACTTCCCAGACGAACACCTGAGAGAGGTCGAGAGCGACGTCGCATCCCTGCTCGCAGCAGACGGAAAGGAATCCGCCCCGAAGCTGCTGACTAACCTGCAGAACGCGATGACACAGCTCTGCGGGATATACAGGGTCAAAGAGGACCTGGAGCTCTGCATCGAGCGGGTCAAGGACCTCCTGGAGAGGTTCCAGAACATAGGCGCCGCAGACAAGGGCCGAATCTTCAACACGGAGCTCATCGACACGATACAGACGAGGAACATCCTGGAGTTCTCGGAAGTGATGGCCGTCGGCGCACTGGCGAGAGAGGAGAGCAGGGGTGCCCACTACAGAACGGACTTCCCGAAGCGTGACGACAAGGATTGGCTGAAGCACACTATGGCGTGGATGGAGGACGGGAAGATCAGGCTGGACTACAAACCTGTCACGATAACGAAGTGGGAACCGCAGGAGAGGAAGTACTAGCCACTCCTGGTGACCTCAGTTCATTGGGCAACCATTTTATATCCATAATTCGTATCAGCCAGCATAAACTCGGGGAGGGGCCCAGAGTTTTGGGAAGGCCGACGCACATAGAGCAGGCGAGCAGTCCTCGTTACTCATCACGCCCAAATGGAATCCTGTGGCAACTCACGAGGGGGGAAGAAGATGATTGACAAGAGAGTTTTGAGCGTTGCAGTGTGTGTAGCACTCATCGCGACAGCGTTTGCGGCTACGTCCTTTGGCGGAGATACGGAGGTCACGCAGACAGAAGAGTGGAATTCAGAAGACGACCCGACAACGAACCTGAGGGAGAACAACCGCAACCGCCCTTCAGGAGGGGAACCCAGCACCCCGAGGCTCACGTCCAATGACTACGTCATCATAACGACGAACGCCATCGTGGCCAGCAGCGACAGGCTGGAGCATTTCGTCCATCTGAAGGAACTCTATGGACACGACGTCCTGGTCGTCACGGAGACGGATTTCGACTCCCTGACTGGAGAGGCCCCGAACGGCAGGGCCGAGAAGATAAGGCAGTGGCTGCTTGACAACCACGTGTCGATGGGCATAGACTACGTCCTTCTGATAGGCGACCCCGACCCCGACAATCCAATCGATCCTGGGGATTCTGTGGGCGACATACCCATGAAGGATACCATGTACGGCTACTTCAACTGGGATCAAAGTGACATACCAACCGACATGTTCTACGCCGACCTCGACGGCGATTGGGACCTCGACGACGATGGATACCACGCCGAACCGGTCGACATTACCAATCCGCTGAGCCCGGATCCCACAATCAACACGGACTACTTCTCAGCCAGGTGGATTGGATACGTGTACTGCGACTTCACCGAGCAGTACGAGTTCCTGACATTCACGGATGGCGGGGTCAAGCTCTGGATAGACGGGGACCTGATAATCGACAACTGGGACGATCTCAGCGAGCACCCGCCGACGAGCGACACCGCAATGAGGGCCATGACCGCGGGCAACCACGATATCCAGGTCGAATACAAGGAGCATACCGGGGATGGCATCATGAGGCTCTACTACAGGACGACCGTGAGCAAGAACAATCCGAATTACGTCGGTCTTCAGATCATCCCGGTGGACCACCTCAGGAACGAGGCGGACACGGCCGCCGGGCTGACGGGCAGATATTACAACAGCATAGACCCGTCGGGCAGCCCGGACCTGGTGAGACCTGACAACCAGGTGATCGATTACATCTGGGCGACCGGCGACATAGGCCCAAATGGACCCGAGAACGACGCCAACGTCTGGGTCGGAAGGATACCGGTCTACGATGACGACTATGACCAGCTGGACCAAATCCTCGGCAAGATAATCCAGTACGAGACGGACCCGGGCGACATAAGCTGGAGGGAATCCATCCTTCTGCCGATGTCGCCGCTCACCGACACCACGCCCGCCTATCAGTATGGCGAGGAGGTGCTGAACGACTACGCGATCGCCGCGGGATTCGATTACTACCGGATATACAAAGAGGACTATGCCCCAGTCGGAGGGCCGACGCCTGAGCTGTGGCCCACCTCCAAAGACAGTGTAGAGAACGAATGGAAGAACGGGTACGGAGTGATCACGTGGTGGACCCACGGCAGCACGACCTCCGCGACCGATATCTTCGATTCCGGCAGGGCTCCCAACCTCGACGATTCGAAGCCGACCTTCACATACCAGGCCTCGTGCGGAAACGCAAAACCAGAGAGCAGCAGCAACCTCGCCTACGCGCTCCTCAAGAACGGGGGGATAGCGACAATCGGGGCGACGAGAGGCTCCACAGGATCGCGCGGCAACTGGACGTACGATTCCACCTCGATGGCGAATCCCAACTTCGGCTACGCCTACAACCGCGGCATCATCCAGGACGGCTGGCCTGCGGGGAAGGCCCTGGTCGAGGCCAAGAAGCCGACGACGAAGGTGACAAGGAACGAGCTGAACTACAATGTTTTCGGCGACCCGGAGACGTATCTCCTGTACACTGTGCCGAACTACCCACCGGTCGCGAGCGTGGCTGGGCCGGTCATCGTGAACGAGGGCGAGACTATTCTCTTCGACGCTAGCGGCTCCTACGACCCCGAGGGCGATCCCCTCGAGTACAGGTGGGACCTCGACAACGACGGGAACTGGGACACCTCTTGGTCAACTAGTCCGACCGCGACGCTCACGCTCGGGGACGACTACATGGGGGAGGCAATGGTGGAGGTGCGAGACGAGCTCGGCCTCACAGGCTCCGATGTGGTCGATGTCACGGTCCTCAACCTGGACCCGACTATCGAGAACACCAAGGCATACATCCTGGTCGACTTCACGCTCCGCGCAGCGGGGGAGAAGTGGCACAACGTCGAGATGTACGTTTACGAGGACGGGACGCAGATCGGTTACGCAGAGGTCGTGCGATATCCGGGAAGCCCGGACGACCAGGCACAGACGCTCGTGGATGTGGAATGCGATGTCACGAAGGTAATCACAGTGAAGGTCGTCTACACGCCGCTCGACGACCCTGTCAACGGGCAGGTCTGGGGCGCGAGTCCCGTATGGGTGAACGTCTCGTTCGAGGATGGCGGGTACAATCTCACGCATCACAACTTCAACGTGAGGCATCCGGACAGGTGGGAATGGATCTTAGGGGTGAACCAGTTCTTCGTCGGGCACGACATCACATTCGAGGCCGACGCGACGGACCCGGGAAGCGATGACCTGACGTTCACGTGGAACTGGGATGACCTGTCACCGGACGACGCGGCGACCTACTACAACGATGGAGTGGGACCAGACCCGTATCCCAGCACGGGCGGGACGTATCCGTTCACGGCGTCAGATGCTCAAACGCATGCGTTCATGGCGGCAGACACGTACAACGTCACACTGACCGTCACGGACGACGACGGTGGATCGACCTCGATAGTGATCACGATAATCTTGGTCTAGAGTCAGAAGCCGATGAACCCGGAGACGATGAAGTAGAATCCGAAGACGATGAGCAGGCCACCGCAGACTACGAAGACGCCCGTCCTGGTCCGCGGAGTCCAGAACTTCTTGCTCCTGTTCACCGTGTAGGAGACGAGCGTGTCCCACGCCAGGTCGCAGGACCAGTGGACGACGGCGAAGACGATGATGACGATGACCCCGTAGGCGGAGGCCATGACTATCAGGCTGAAGCCGACGGTCGCCCACCACAGGAAGAAGTACGGGTTCGTGAGCGTTGTGACCATTCCCGTCACAAACGAGGAGTATGGCATATATTCCTCCCCCTCGCCCTCTCTGAACCTTATCATCTGATATCCCATCAAGAGAAGGAATAGTCCACCGACGACGCCTATGACCGCCAGCAACCAAGAATCCTCAAGCCAAGAGGCCGCGTAGAATACTCCCACCATCAGGGGGAACTCGATGACGCCATGTCCCAGGGCTATGGGGATGCCGGCCTTGGCATCCTCGGATCCCTTCACGACTGTGGCCGCGAAGACGGGGCCTGGCATCATGACGCCCGTCAGCGAGAGGAATACTGTGAGCCCGAGCACGGCGATGATCTCGTACACGGAGAGGTTGATACCTGTCCGCATTTAAGAGATTGGCGCTGAATTC
>JAGLRN010000060.1 GCA_023136265.1 Thermoplasmata archaeon | reverse complement strand
CCGCTGGCGGGCGCGTACAGCGTGGAGTGGCTCACGTCCGAGATCGAGGAGCGCGTAAAGGACTACCTGGGCAAGATCGACGAGATGGGCGGGGCGGTGAAGGCGATAAAGAAGGGGTACATGCAGAACGAGATAGCCGACAGCGCGTACCGGTTCCAGAGGGAGGTCGAGGAGAAGAAGAGGCTGATCGTCGGGGTGAACATCCACAGGTCCGAGGAGAGGACCATCGAGAGGTTGAGGATGGACCCCGGCATAGAGGAGCTCCAGGAAAAGTCCCTGGCGGGTCTGAGGAGGAGCAGGGACCAGACAGGCGTGCAGGAAGCCCTGGACAGGCTCGAGAAGCACGCGGAGGACGGCTCCAACACGATAGCGCCCATCCTCGACTGCGTCAGGGCGTACGCGACCCTGGGCGAGATATCGGACGTGCTGAGGGGCGTCTTCTCGGAGTACAGGGCCCCGGATTTCGGTTAGGTGATGAGATGAAGATAGACCACATCGCGATAGCGGTTTTCAACCTGGACGAGGGGAGTAAGCGCATGGAGAACATCCTCGGCTCGAAGATGATCGTGAGGGAGAAGGTTGAGTCCGAGGGCATCGAGGCGGTGATATTCAAGGTCGGGACCACGAAGATCGAGCTCGTGTGCCCACTCTCCGAGGACAGCGTCGTGGCCAAGTTCCTGAGGAAGAGGGGCGAGGGTCTCCACCACATAGCCCTGGCGGTCGACGACATGGACGAGGAAGTGGAACGGCTGAGGTCCAAGCAGGTCACGCTCGTCGGCGAGGACCCGAGGGAGGGGGCGATGGGGCGCAAGGTTATGTTCATACACCCGAAGTCGACTCCTGGCGTTCTCCTGGAGCTCGTCGAGACCCCGAAGGGTGAGTGATGAGCAAAATCTCGATCGAGGCGCACGACACTGTGACGTCAACGATGGACATCGCCCGCGAGCTCGCCCGCCAAGGTCGCGAAGAGGGCACCGTGGTCGTGGCGGGGACCCAGACCCAGGGAAGAGGTAGGTCCAGTTCGGAATGGTTCTCACCCAGAGGAGGAGTGTGGCTCTCGGTGCTTCTGATACCCCCGACCGAGGCCGAGAGGTCGCACAGGGCGGTCTTCCTTAGCGGCCTCTGCGCGTGCACCGTGCTCAGAGAGCTCTGTGACCTGGACACGGTCATTCGCTGGCCGAACGACATCCTCTTTGGCGGGAGGAAACTGGCGGGCGTTCTTGGCGAGGGCATACAGGCAGATGACACATTCTACTCGATCGTGGGCGTGGGCGTGAACACGAACTTCAGCATCAGCGCTCTTCCGGAAGAGCTCAGGAATGAAACGACGACCACGCTCGACATCCTCGGGAGGGAAGTGGACAACGAATCCATCGTTGTTGCGATGGCAGAACTGCTCGTCGAGAGGTCCGTGGAGCTGAGCGGCGGGTACGGACGGATCCTCGATGAATGGCTGGAGAGCTCGGACACTGTCGGGCAGATTGTCGATGTCGATGGAAGTCCGGCGGGAAGAGCGGTCCGCCTCGACGACGAGGGATTCCTGATGGTCGAGGACGAGAGCGGGGAGGAGAAGAGGGTAGTGTCCGGAAACCTCCGATATGCTGGCGACCGAGCACTGCGAAAGGGTTAAAGAGAATCCGCTTATTCCTAGGGCTGGGAGAGACCATGACATCCGCCAAGAAGCTAAGGGAGCTTCAGAAGAGAAGGAAGCAGGCACTGCTCGCCGGAGGAAAGGAGAGGATCAAGAGACAGCACAAGAAGGGGAGGCTGACCGCGAGGGAGAGGGTCGACGCCCTCCTCGACTCGGGAACGTTCGTCGAGACGGATATGTTCGTGACGCACAGGACCACGGACTTCGACATGGACAAGAAGAAGATCTACGGTGACGGTGTGGTCACCGGCTACGGCAAGATCGACGGCAGGCTCGTCTACATCTTCTCCCAGGATTTCACGGTCTTCGGCGGCTCACTGGGAGAGATGTTCGCACAGAAGATCACGAAGATAATGGACATGGCAGTGAAGAACGGCGCCCCGCTGATAGGGCTCAACGACGGCGCGGGGGCCAGAATCCAGGAGGGCGTCATCTCTCTTGGTGGCTATGCTGAAATCTTCTTCAGGAACGTCCTTGCCTCGGGCGTGATCCCGCAGATATCGGCGATAATGGGACCGTGCGCGGGAGGCGCGGTCTATTCGCCCGCGATGACGGACTTCATACTGATGGTCAAGGGCAGCAGCCACATGTTCATCACCGGGCCCGAGGTGATAAAGGAGGTCACGGGAGAGGAGGTCACGTTCGAGGAGCTCGGCGGTGCCATGACCCACAATGCGAAGAGCGGCGTGGCTCACTTCGCCGCGGAGAACGAGGAGCACTGCTTCCACATGGTCAGGAAGCTCCTGAGCTTCATCCCGTCGAACAATCTCGACGACCCGCCGAGGATGAAAACCGATGATGACCCGAACAGGATGGACAAGGAGCTTGGGGACATCGTCCCGGACGAGCCGGACAAGCCGTACGACATGAAGGACATCGTAACGAGAATCGTCGACGACGGCGATTTCTTCGAGGTTCATGAGCACTGGGCGGGGAACATCGTCACAGGTTTCGGACGATTGAACGGATATCCAGTAGGCGTAATCGGGAACCAGCCGAAGGTCCTGGCGGGAACGCTGGACATCGATTCCTCGACGAAAGGCGCGAGGTTCGTGAGGTTCTGTGATTGCTTCAACATCCCTTTGCTGACGTTCGTCGATGTCCCGGGATTTCTCCCGGGGACCAAGCAGGAGTACGGGGGCATCATAAGGAGCGGCTCCAAGCTACTCTACGCGTATTGCGAGGCGACCGTCCCGAAGATGACCGTGATAACGAGGAAGGCCTACGGCGGTGCGTACGACGTCATGTGTTCCAAGCACATCCGCAGCGATGTCAACTATGCGTGGCCCTCTGCAGAGCTCGCGGTCATGGGGCCCGCGGGCGCGGTGAACATCATCTTCAGGAAGGAAATCGAGAGGGCGCGGAACATCGACCAGTATCTCGAGGAACAGACGGTCGCCGAGCTCAAGAAGATCACTAAGAAGATGAAGATCAAGCTGAAAGCGATCAAGAAGAAGAGCGACATCATCAGGGCGATAATGGCCGACGCGGAGGCCGTCAAGATCCTTGGCGATCTGAGAGTCGAGAAGGCTCGAAAGGACCTGGTCAGGGACTACAAGGACAAGTTCTCCCATCCGTACATAGCGGCCCAGATGGGCTACATCGATGAGATCATAGAGGCGGAGCTTACGAGGCCGAGGCTGATAGACGCGCTCGAGATGCTCCTCAGCAAGAGGGAGACGAGGCCCGCCAAGAAGCACGGGAACATACCGTTGTGATAACGATGTTCAAGAGGATTCTCATCGCCAACAGGGGAGAAATCGCCATACGCGTAATAAGGACCTGCAGGGAGATGGGGATTGAGTCCATTGCCGTGTACTCCGACGCTGACAGGAACGCCCTCCACACGCGGTTGGCGGACTCCTCCCACAACATAGGTCCCCCGCCCGCCACTCAGAGCTACCTGGACCAGGACAAGATCGTGGATGTCGCGCAGAAGGCGGGCGCGGAGGCGATACACCCCGGGTACGGATTCCTGGCGGAGAACCCGATGTTCGCAGAGAAATGCGAGCGGGTGGGGATCGTCTTCATCGGCCCCACGTCCAAGGCCCTGGCGAAATCCGGGGACAAGGTCGAGTCCAGAAGGATCGCGAAGAAGGCCAGGATTCCGGTCACCCCGGGCTCGGACGGCTCGGTGAGGAGCGAGACGGAGGCCATCAGGGTCGCGGAGAAGATCGGCTTCCCGATAATACTGAAGGCTTCAGCGGGCGGCGGCGGGATAAGCATGGCCATCGTGAGAAGCCTAGAGGAGCTCCCCTCATCCCTGAAGGTGGCGAAGTCCTCGTCCCTGTCGTCTTTCGGAAGTGACGAAATCTTCATCGAGAAGTACCTGAAGCCGGCGAGGCACATAGAGTTCCAGATCCTGGCGGACTCGGACGGAAGAGTGATACATCTCGGCGAGAGGGAATGCTCGATCCAGAGACGCTTTCAGAAGCTGATCGAGGAATCGCCGTCCCCGATCGTGGACGAGAAGATGAGGAGGAAGGTCGGTGGGCTAGCGGTACGGGTGGCAAAGGCGACTGGATACCTGAACGCCGGAACGATGGAGTTCCTCCACCACGAGGGGAAGTTCTACTTCAACGAGATCAACGCCCGCCTGCAGGTCGAGCACCCTGTCACGGAATTCGTGACGGGCATCGACCTCGTCCAGCAGCAGATGCACATTGCGGCGGGAGAGCCGCTCACGCTCAAGCAGAAGGATATCAAGCTCAAGGGATGGTCGATGGAGTGCAGGATAAACGCGGAGAACCCGTACGAGAACTTCCTGCCCTCTCCGGGAAGGATCGAATCCTACAACATGCCGAGTTCCTCAGACGTCAGGATAGACTCAGGCGTGGAAGCAGGCTCCGAGGTGCCTACGTACTACGACCCCTTGTTCGCGAAGGTCATCGTCTGGGCGGACTCGAGGGATGAAGCGATCAGGATGTTGCAACGCGCCCTGGCCAAGATAAGGATAGGCGGCATCGAAACGAACATCCCGTTCCATCTCGAGCTGCTCGGAGACGAGAGGTTCAAGAAAGGGGACATCGACACCGGGCTCGTCGAGGATAGTGGGATCATAGAGCGTCTCAGAAAGGAGGGTGAAACGAGAACGCACGAGGAGAGGCTGGTGGCCGCGGCCGTGGCGGCATTCTTGTTCCAGATGCCCGAGGAGATGAGGCGATTCTCGCGGAGGAAGTTGGAGATCACTGGATTCAACACGCTCTCACCGTGGACCAGAGCTGGCAGACTGGAACAACTGAAGAAGAGGATGAACGCCGATGAGATTCAGTTTTGAGCTCGATGGGAAGTCGCACGAGGCGATCGTCGCCGATTTGCCAGAGCTGACGGTGACACTGGACGGGGAGAAGCTCACCGCCAGAGTCAAGAAGACGAAGAAGGGCCTTCAGGTCCGAATCGGCCGGAAGAGGTTCACGGTCCTCAGAGAGGGAGACGTTCTCAAGGTGAACGCCGAACCCAGGGAGGTAGCGGTTCGGAGCATCGATTTCGCATCCGACGTGACTCCTTCGCCGGAGGAATCCCGCGAGACCCCATCCAGGGCACCAGAGGTGATAGGAGGCGCGATACACCCGCCAATGCCCGGAAGGGTCGTCTCGATATCCGCGAAGAAGGGTGCGAAACTGCGCGCGGGCAGTCCGCTTCTCATCCTCGAGGCGATGAAGATGCAGAACGAGATCTCCTCGCCGTTCGGCGGGACCGTGAGTGAGATCAGGGTCAAACCAGGGGACCTCGTCGATGTCGGCGACATCCTGATCGTGATAGAGCAGGTCTAGATGATCTTGGATATCTCATCGATTGCATCTGGATTCTCAATGGAGGACAGGTCACCGAGGTCCTCCTCCAGGAACTTCGCCCTTATAATCCGCCGGACTATCTTTGCGGACCTCGTCTTTGGCAGGTCCTTCACGAAGTACAGCTCATCCGGTCGAAGGACCTTTCCGAGAATGCCAGCAACGTGGTTCCGAAGCTCCTCCCTGAGCTCGTCACCAGGCTCGTACGCGGGCTGAAGCACGACGAACGTGACGACCTTTTCTCCCTTGATCTCATGAGGTGCACCTATCGCGGCTGCTTCGGATACCGCCTCATGCTCCATGAGAGTGGACTCGATCTCGGAGGGCCCGACCCTTCTCCCAGCGACCTTGATCACATCGTCCGAGCGCCCGTGCAGGAACCAGAACCCGTCCTCGTCGATGCTCGCCCAGTCCCCATGGTACCAGATGTCATCCCACATATCCCAGTACGTTCGGACATATCTGTCGGGGTCGTTCCAGAACCCCTTGGTCATGGAGGGTGCAGGGTTTTTCGCGACGAGATGTCCCATCTTCCCCCTCACGGGCTTTCCGTCATCGTCGAACACGTCCGTTCCCATCCCGAGGCCAGGACCGCGGAGAGTGCAGGGTTTCAGCTCGTTGATGGGCAGGGGAGAGAGGAAGCAACCCACGATCTCCGTCCCGCCGGAGATGTTGATTATCGGGAGCTTCCGCTTTCCGACCTTCTCGAAGAACCACGTCCACGAGTCGGGGTCCCAAGGCTCGCCAGTTGACCCGAGGATCCTCAGACTGCTCAGGTCGTGCTTGTCCACCCACTCATCGCCGAACCTCATGAACATCCTGATGGCCGTCGGCGATATCCCGAACGTCGTGACCTTGTGGCGCTCGATCATGTCCCAGAGCCGGTCCGGTTCTGGATAGTTCGGCGCGCCCTCGAACATGAATATCGTCCCCCCGAAGTTCATGACGCCGACGATCATCCACGGGCCCATCATCCAGCCGATGTCCGTCAGCCAGAAGAAGAGGTCGTCGTCCTTCAGGTCGAAGTAGTACGCAATCTCCTTGCACATCTGTGCGAGGCAACCCGCGTGCGTGTGAACGGAGCCCTTGGGCGTTCCCGTCGTCCCAGACGTGTAGATGATGAAGGAATAATCCTCGGCGTCCAGCTTCTCCGTCTCGTACTCATCCGATTGCCCCTTGACGAAGTCGTCCCAGTAGACGTCAAGATCATCGTTCCAGTCCACGTCGATCCCGAGCCGCTTCAGCACGATGACCTTCTCCAGGCTCGGAACCTGCTTCGCCGCTCCGTCCGCCTCCTTTTTGATGTGAACGTGCTTGCCTCTCCTGTAGGAACCATCCGCTGTGAAGAGCACCTTCGACTCGGCATGCCGAAGTCGCGACGCCAAAGCGGAGGACCCGTAACCAGAGAATATCGGTATGCAGATCGCCCCGATCTTCATGGCTGCATATATCACGACCAGAATCTCGGGCACGAAGGGCATGTAGATGCCGACGGTATCGCCCTTCCCTATTCCGGCGCCCTTCAGAGCGTTCGCCAGTCTGTTGGCATGAGAGTACATCTCGCCGTAGGTCATCTTCCTGATCTGACCGTCCTCGCCCTCCCAGATCAACGCGAGCTTGTCCTTCTGGGCGGCCGCGTGTCTGTCAAGGCAGTTGTGTGCGATGTTCGTCTTCCCTCCGACGAACCACTTCGCCCATTCGATGCCCTCGCTCTGGTCCACGACCTTCGTGTAGGGCTCGAACCACTCGATGTTGAGGTCCTTCACAACGGCATCCCAGAACCAAGAGATATCGGAGCAACTCCGACTGACCAGATCGTCGTAGTCTTTGATCCCGTGCTTGTCCATGAACCTCTTGATGTTAGACCCTTCTATGTATTCGCCCGTAGGCTTCCAAACCACATCACTCACAGCTCTTCCTCCCCGATCCGAACGTGTCCAGTAGTGTTGCGAATACTGGCAAGCAATCTCTGAGTGATAAAAGGGGGAGCATATTAAAGGATTTTCGTAAGTGTCGCACGGACCTCGCGAGAAGGCTGCACGGACTCAGTCAAAGAGCCTTGGCAGAGTGATCGTTTCTTTCACGCCTGTCGTACCCTGGATTTCCTCGAAGACGGTCCTCTTCCAGTCGCCCGGACCTGAAACTGAGAAGTTCGCGACGATGTTGAAATCCCCTGACGTGAGAACCAACTTCTGGATGTTTGGCAGCTTCTTCAGCTCTCTGAGAGTCGCCGAGGGTAGGTTGGACCTTATGAGGACCCACCCCTGACCGTGAGAATCGCTCTTCGTTCTCCGTTTCCAGAACTCGTAGGACGGGCGGGCATAGCAGCTCTGAAAGAACGGGTTCGATTCCACTTTCTCGATGAAATCGGTCAAGTTTCGGCTGTCATCGAACGCTCCGCTCGCAACGATGTCGTAGAATCCCAGGACCGTATCGACCTCAGTGATCTCTTCGCTCCTCTCAAGGTTCCTGACGGCTTTGTGCATCTCCCCTGGCTTCACCTTGAGAAGCAGAATGCTCTCACCCTTCAGCTGACTCATGAATCTCCCGTTTGGACCACCCTGGGACTCTTTATGAACCTATCAGTGCCATTATCACTCTTGATAACGGTGGAATCGCATGCATTATATAGCCCAAACCGCAATAATACGGCGAAGGCATTGTGATGGCGGGAAGCAGCGTTTCGAAGCTCCGAACCCACGTCAAGAACGTGAGGAAGGATATCGAGAGGAAGGGTGTTCTCGTGGACGAGGAGATCAATGTCGCCCTTCGCAAGATGCTTTACGCCGGGAGGAAGGCGATCGAGCAGGGGGTCGAACCCAAGGATTCGAAGGAGTACCTTGAAGCCGCTGCCAACTTGCACAAGGTCGTAAGGGGGAAGCAGAAGGTGTCCGGTGACGACGAGTCCGTGCCGCTCGTCTCGTACAGGAGGTTCCCCAAGCACAAGAAGAGAGTCGTGACGCTCAACGCGAGACTGAAGAAGATGAAGCGGGCGTCAAGGGGACTTAGGAAGCTCGTCCACCTGGCGAACAGCAAAGCGAAGAGCGACCATGAGTTCGAGTATTTCTTGAAGGAGATCGAGTGGCTTCTGCGCTAAACCCTTAAATAAAGACGAGGGCTTTTTCTCCAGGACTTCCCATGGAACGGATTGCAGAATGTGTCCCCAATTTCAGCGAGGGTAGGAGAGAGGATGTCGTCAAGACCATCGCCGACGCCGTCGGAGAGTTTGAGGGGGTCAAGGTCCTTGACGTGGAGATGGACGCTAGCCACAACAGGTCAGTGATTACGTTCGTCGGCGGTCCTGAGGAGTGCGCGGACGCGGCGTTCGAGGCCATCAAGAAGGCCTCTGAGCTCATAGACATGAACAGACACGAGGGCGAACATCCGAGGATAGGCGCGACGGATGTGGTCCCCTTCATTCCTGTCTCTGGCGTGACGATGGATGATTGCGTCAGCCTCGCACGACAGCTCGGAAGCAGGGTGGGAGAGGAGCTGGGAATCCCCGTCTACCTGTACGAGTACGCCGCAACGTCCCCGGAAAGGAAGAGCCTGCCCCACATAAGAAAGGGACAATACGAGGGGCTGAAGGAGGAGATCCGCTCGGACCCCGAGCGAAAGCCCGACTACGGGCCCTCCGAGCTCCACCCCACGGCTGGCGCCACTGTCGTGGGCGCGAGGGAGTTCCTCATCGCCTACAACGTCAATCTCAACACGAGCGACAAAGGGATTGCCCAGAGAATCGCGAAGACGATACGGGAGAGCAGCGGCGGGTTGAAGCACGTGAGAGCTCTCGGCTTCTACATCAAAGAGAAGGATATTGCCCAGGTCTCGATGAACCTGGTCAACTTCCGGGCCACTCCTGTCCACGATGTGATGAAAGCGATCGAGGAAGAATGCACGAAGCTCGGCGTCGAGACCGTCTCGAGCGAGGTTGTCGGACTGATACCGCAGGAGGCTCTCACGGACTCCGCCATCCTCTATCTGAAGCTGAAGGAGTTCGAGAGGGACCAGATCATCGAGAACAGGTTGCGTGAGTGACGATGTCGCATATGGATGAGCTCATCGAGAAGGTGGCCTCCGATTCGCCCACGCCAGGAGGCGGGAGCGTATCCGCGCTCGCTTCCTCACTGGGCTGCGCGCTGAACGAAATGGTCTCGAGGCTTTCCCTGAAGAAGGAGTCCGACCAAGGGGTTACCGGGAAACTGCGGACCGTCCTCGACAGGTCAGGGGAACTGAGAATGAGGCTGACCAGCCTGGTCGACGAAGATGCACAGGCATATCAGGCGGTCATGGACTCGTACTCGCTGCCCAAAGGGACGGACGGAGAGAAGGAGAAGAGGATGAGGGCCATCCAGGACGCTCTTGTCGGAGCCGCAGAGCCCCCTCTCCAGATAATGAGAATCTCGCTCGATGTCCTCGAGATCGCCAAGTTCCTCGCCGAGAGCGGATCGAAGAGCGCCTGCACGGATGCCGGTGTCGCCGCTCTCATGGCACAGGCAGGGCTTCATGGAGGATACCTGAACGTGAGGATCAACTTGGCGTACGTCAGGAACAAGGACGTGGTGGGGGAGATGGAGAACGAGGCCCGCTCGGCTTTCGAGAGGGGCAGTGAGCTGCTCCGGTCCACACTGGCCATCGTCGACTCAAGGCTCTCGTTCCAATAATGACTTATTCCTGTTGCCTGATTATGATGACGTGATAGGATGATAGTGAAGGCCAATCGAGGGGACAGGCTGGAATGCAAGGGTTGGCGACAGGAAGCCATTCTGAGAATGCTCCAGAACAATCTCGAGAACGCAGAGAAACCCGAGGAGCTGATCATATACGGTGGCACGGGAAAGGCCGCGAGGAACTGGGACTGCTACGATAGAATCGTGGACGCGCTGAAGGAGCTGGAGGGCGATGAGACGCTGCTCGTCCAGTCCGGCAAGGCGGTGGGTGTTTTCAGGACGACCGAGGACTCCCCGCGCGTCCTCATCGCGAATGCCAACCTCGTCCCGAAATGGTCGAACTGGGAGAAGTTCTACGAGCTCGAGGACATTGGGCTCATGATGTACGGGCAGATGACGGCTGGCGGGTGGGCCTACATAGGCACCCAGGGCATCATACAGGGCACCTACGAGACTTTCGCGGCCTGCGCACGGGAGAACTTCGGCGGTTCGCTGTCAGGGAGGTCCGTGCTCACCGGGGGACTCGGGGGCATGGGCGGTGCGCAGCCCTTGGCGGTCAAGATGAACGGAGGAGCGTGTCTCGCGGTCGAAGTTGATGAATCGCGCATCAAGAGGAGACTGGAAGCGGGATTCTGCGACGAGATGGTGACTTCCCTCGACGAAGGGCTGGAGATCATCAAGAGCGCGAAGGAAGAGGGAGAGGCAAAGTCCGTGGGCGTCCTCGCCAACTGCTCGGAGACGCACCCTGATCTCGCCAAGAATGGAATCTCCTTCGACGCGGTCACCGACCAGACATCCGCTCACGATGCGCTGAACGGTTACGTGCCCGGCGGGCTGACGCTTCAGGAAGCTCTTGATCTGAGGGCCAGTGACCCGGAGAAGTATCTCGAGAGATCGTACTCATCGATCGCGGACCACGTGCGCGCCATGCTGACCCTTCAGAAGGCCGGCTCGGTCGTCTTCGACTACGGGAACAACATCAGGGGGCAGGCCCTGCAGGCGGGAGTGGAGAACGCCTTCGATTTCCAGGGCTTCGTCCCGCTGTACATCAGGCCGATGTTCTGCGAGGGCAGAGGCCCGTTCAGATGGGTTGCCGTGTCAGGGGAACCTGAGGACATACTGAAGACGGACAAGGTCGTGACGGAGCTCTTCCCCAAGGACCGGCAACTCGCCAACTGGATAGAACTGGCGGAGAAGTATCTCCCCTGGGAAGGGCTGCCCGCGAGAGTGTGCTGGTTGGGATACGGAGAGAGGGCGAAGTTCGGAAAGAGAATCAACCAGATGGTCAGAGATGGCGATCTCTCGGGGCCCATTGTGATCACGAGGGACCACCTTGACTGCGGTTCCGTTGCCTCCCCGAACAGGGAGACCGAGGGCATGCGGGACGGAAGCGATGCGGTCGCCGATTGGCCTCTCCTCAACGCGCTTCTGAACGCCGCGGCGGGAGCTGACCTCGTAGCGGTCCACAATGGCGGTGGAGTGGGAATCGGCTACTCGACGCACGCGGGGATGACTGTGATAGCTGACGGCACGGAGAGCGCCGAGAAGAGGATCGAGCGTGTGCTGACGACAGACCCGGGCATGGGTATCATCAGGCACGCGGATGCGGGATACCAGAAGGCCGTGGAGTTCGCAAGACAGCACTCGATAAGGATCCCTTGAGAGCCTGGTGAATCGAGGCGAGAGCGGCGGTCCGAAGTTTTTATTGCAGAACCGCATTACAGATTGAATGCTCAGGATAAGAGCCAAGTCCTGGCTGGAAAAGGACGGTGCTTTTCTTGTTGGCGAGGGCAGAGCCAGACTGTTGAGTCTCGTTGAGGAGACAGGTTCGATTTCCGAGGCGGCGAAGAGGATGGGCATGTCCTACAGGCACGCATGGGGGACGATCAAGGGAATCAGCGAGTCCGCTGGGGAGCGAATCGTGCAGTCAAAAAGAGGCGGGACGGGAGGAGGCCGCACGACGCTCACGGAGAAAGGGAGAGAGATCTTGAGCGCGTACGAGGAGGGGAACAGCTCGGTTCAGACCTTCCTCGAGGGCGGGCCCAGACACCCGCGAGTCGCTGTCGACGGCATCTTGGTCACGAGAGGGAAGCTCGTCGCCATCAGACGGAAGTACCCGCCCTTCAAGGGGAAGCTGGCCCTCCCAGGAGGTTTCGTTGAATACGGCGAGAAGGTGGAGGATGCGGTGCTCAGGGAGTTCGAGGAGGAAACGGGCCTCAAGACGAGCGTCCAGCGGATGCTCGGGGTCTATTCCGCACCCGACAGAGATCCCAGAGGTCAGGTCATCTCCGTTGTCTTCATTCTGAAAAGGGAGGGAGGGAAGCTCAGGTCGGGGAGCGATGCGGAGAGCTTAGAGCTCGTGAAGCCTGAGCGGGCCGGAGATATGGCCTTCGACCATGCGGAAATCATAGGGGACTACCTGAGCCTCACAGATTGATGTAGAGCCTCGCTGCGGAGTCCCTGATGAAGGGAAGAAAGACCAACGACGTGCTGTTGACGGTCATCGTGTACTGGATGTACTGCAGTGTTCCCGGTTTCTCCGCCTCGTTCGTGAGGATCACGAAGTCCGCCAGCTTTTCCGCCTCATTCTTGGAGATGTTGCAAGGCATTCTTGAAATCCGGCCGAAATCCTTCGATTCGGCGTAGCGGGGAGGGTTGTTCGTGAAAGCCACAGCCCACTTCCTGAATTCCTCGGCGGGGAGCTTTGTGGCGGGGACGTAGACGTCAACGTTGCCATGATATCGCCCGTCTCCCCCTTCGATGAAAGTGGCCAGCTTATGGATGTAACCCCCGACGATCTCGGAACTCGAAATGACGACAAGAGCGGAGACCCGCCAGAAGGGAACGTAGATGTTGTCCGGGCGACGGGCGTCTCGGGGACGAGCGATCTGATACTCGACTTCCTTCGGCTTCGGATCCCTCATGTGGATCGTGCCGCAGTCGCACGCGAACAGCAGGTCCTCCTCCCTCTGTTTGGAGACCAGCGGATGCCCGCAGCTCGGGCACTCAACTCTCGTCAGCTTCAGCTTCCTCACTCTCCTCAATCTGCTCTGGCGGCCTCCTCAGCATCAGGAAAGCCAGTAGTGCAATCACGACGGCGGCCATCAGCACCAGGACCCACCAGTAGTCCCAGAGCTCCTCTTCTTTTTCGACTTGAGGGGTTAGCGGCTCCGGGTCAAGGCCATCGACGAGGCCATCGCCGTCGGTGTCGCTGTCCGTGGGGTCCGTTCCCGCATCCTCCTCCTGGATATTCCTGAGCAGGGACTTCCGTTTATAAAAGCTTTGGCGGCTACCAGTTATCGAAGAAGGTCTCCACCAGGTTCTCTGCCGAGCTACCGTATCTCAGTCTCCTTCCCCTTTTTTTCTTCCGTTTCTTGTAAGGGGATTCGATGTCCCCCTGTACAATCTCTGAACCGTGACGGAAGAACCTGTAGGAAAGATACATGAGTCCGCCGCCAGCGATCAGGGCGAGTATGGCCAGCTCGGACTCAAGGACGAGTCCGATGTACAGGCCGATGCTGCTCAGAAGGCCTCCCGCCGCTGCCCCGCCAGTGGCCACGAGACCCTGGAACACGGGATCACCGGGCGCCCGCCCGGACAGTGTCCTCCCCGTGACGCCGTCCACGGTGACGAAATAGGACCTCTCTCGATAATCGTATCTGACCATCCATATTGGATAGAATACCAAGAGGAAACTGTTCGGAATGACATGAATCTTCTCGAAGGTCACCCTAGTGAGATCGACCGTTCCCCTCGCCATATCGCGGATGGCCTCTTCGCCCTCTTCCGCGGCGTCCGTCTTGGACGTCGTCACCTCGAAGGTCGGTATCTCGTCCTGCTTTGATATGACCTCACCGCTGAGATTCCTGAGGGATTCGATGCCGATATCCCCAGCGTCACAGGCGATGTTCGTCCAAGTGTAGTCCTGGAGGACCATCCTCTCCTTGTACTCCTTGGTTTCCGTGTAGTGCCCCTTGTCCGTCCTATGCTTGTGCACAACGTAACCACAAATCCATCCCGCGGCCCGCGCGTTCAGTTTCCAGAAGGGGACATAGAGAGGGTAGATCTCCTTGACCGTTCCAACTTTGTCAAGGTCTCTTGCTTTGAATCCCTCATCGAACCATTTGGACACTGTTCTAAAGACCCTGTGCCTGTCCAACAGGTTCTTGTAGACAACGTTGCGGACGCCTTCCGATTCCTCGACGTACAGGAGTGAGTCGCAGTATGGACACGAAGTGGTCCTGGACGCATCAGCGACGCCAACAGGTCCTCCGCAGGAGGGACAGCTCATTGCGACAGTGATTCCCATTCAACACCTCTCGATGCTAGAACTTCTTGGCAACATACACACTACTCAGGAGCATCCCCACCAAGGTAATGCCGATCATGATGATGGCGAGATATGCATTGTACAGGAGGAGGAAGCCCTCGCCGAAGAAGGCCCCGAAGCCTATCAGCGAGACGGCCAGGTACGGTCCGGATCCCCGGACTGGGAACAGATCCGTGAAGACCTCGCCAGAAGAACCGTCTATCACGCAGGTGTATGATCTTCCTTTGAAGGAGTACTCCACCTGCCAGACAGGGAAGTACACGAGCGCCTGCTCGATCGGCTCGCCCGGCATGGATGGAAGATATGCCGACATATCGAGGTCTGGCTCGAGGACTTCGGCATCCCCCGTGTCGAACTCCTTGCCGAAGATCTTGATGTCCCCCGGGGGCACCTTGAGCGAGCGGAAACCGGGGAGGTTCGTGAGCTTGGCGGGTTCGACGAGCACGGACTCCGCGTTCCCGACCCGCCTCTTGAACATGTAGATGGGGAAGTACTGGCGGGACAGCCGCTGGACAGCCGCCAGGCTGTCGAGGTTCTTCGCTTTCTTGGGCCCCGCTGCCCATCTTCTGAAAATCCCAATCGCCTGCTGTCCATCACTGTAGAAAGGGAGAATGTGGTAGAAGTGCGCCCCGCTCTTGTCAATGAAGATCCGTGAGTCGCAATAGGAACACTCCGCGATCAGTGTGCCAACGTCGTACTCCAAAGGTGCGCCGCATTTCGGGCAGTCGGTCTCTGCCATCCCTATTCGCCAGCCTTCGCACCGCACTCAGGACAGAACTTGGACCCAGCGGGAATGTCCTTGCCGCATTTCTCGCACTTCGCCATGCTTTGCATGGGCTTCCCGCACTCTGGACAGAACTTGGAACCCTCAGGCACGAACTTGCCGCAATTCGGGCAGTCTCCTCCTGGTTCCATCCGTGCTCCGCAGCTGCCGCAGAACCTCATTCCGCCGGGAACCATCTTCCCGCACTTCGGACAGGTCATCCCGGGGGCCGGAGCGCCCTCCTGCCTTCTCTTGGTTGCGTCCATCATCATGTATCCCATGCCGATGCCCGCTCCGACGCCGACGCCCGCTCCGGCCGCGCCTCCGCCTCCTTCCGACGTTGCCGCTTCCCTCATCGCCTGACCGGTCTGGTAGCCAACGTAGTCCGTACCCAGGACCTGCATCGAAGCCCTCGTGTCCACCGCTTTCTGCACCTCCTCGGGCAACGATATGTAGAGCCCCGATATCTTGTCGATTAGGACTCCGTACTGATCGAAATGGGGCTTCGATTTCTCCAAGACGATCTGCTCTATGTTCATCAGATTGGACGCCAGGTCCGTCACTCCCAAACCATTCTCCTTCATGTGACCGATGGCTCCGTAGATGAGCAGTACGACCTGTTCCTGGATCCTGTCCTCCACCTCATCGCTCGACTGGAACCCCCGCGTCCCAACGAACTCATTGATGAAGTTCTCTGGGTCCTTGACGCGGAACCTCATCTCGCCGAAGAGTCTGAGATTGACCATTCCGAACTCCTTGTCCTTGAACTGGTAGGGTTGCTTGCTGCCGAACTTTCCGTCGAAGGGTCTCTTCTGCAGGTAGTAGACCTCCGCTTGCTGCTCGACGCCTGAAAGGAACTTCACAATGGCTCCTACGATCGGTGCATTAATCGACGTCAGTGCATATCTGTCCGGTCGATCGATGTATGCGAGAGCCTTTCCGTCCCTATAGAAAACCGCTATCTCGTCCTCACGCACTACGATGTTGTCATTCAACCTTATGTTCCTGGGAACACGCCACATGATGTTACTAGACTTCTGCGCATCCTCCCACTTCAGTGTTACAGATCCGAACACGCTCAATCGGTCACCCCCGTTCCGGTCATGGCTCTCATCCTCTTATCCATGACGCTCTCGAATTCCTCGAGTCCGGTTCTGAGACCCGATATCATGGACGACATGGCCTCCCATTCCTTTGACTCGGTCTCGCTCTTGAGTCGGTCCAGCTCGGTGTCCATTCTCTCCACACCCTCCAAGAGAGACAGATCATACTCGTAGAGCATGTTGAGCTCCCGGACATCCACCCTGATCGCTGGGGATATCCCCGAATATCCCTGCTCGGCATGCCGAAGCTTGCCCTCGACCGCCTGGAAGGAACTCAGGAGATTGCCAAGCTTTTCGAGGTTTTTCGTCTCATATGTTTCGACAAGCGAGGCTCGGCACTTCTCGCCCTTGGATCTCAAATCGCGCAGCCTATCGGCAATCAGAATCCTCAGCATGTTGTCGGCAGCCCTGATGTCCTCCCTTCTTCTGTATCCCGCGAAACCGGGCACAAGAAGCTGGATTCTCTTCAGAAGGCCCCTGTCTTCCTCAACTCTCTCCCTCAAATCGGGCATTGTCTCAACTCAAGACAAGAACGATAGCGTAACTTATGAAGGTTTTGGGCAGGTATTCCCTGCCAAGATGACTACCTCACGAGTTTTGACATGACCAACCAGAGACCAGCCACGACAATCAGAAGGGAGAAGACCAGTTCGAGCCGGAACTCGATCCACCCCATGTAGACGACGAACATGAACACACCCAGGATGATCAACACGAAACCCCAGAAGATCCCCGGTCCCTTCGTCAACACCTCCGTACTGTGCCTCTCGTCGCGCTTCCATTCCGTCATCGACGTATGGAACGTGTTGCGCACATAAATCCTTTGTGGGCGAGGTCAATCGAAGGGGAATAGAAAAAAAAGGGCCGCTCAGAAAGAATCCGAACGGCCTTGTTGTGGAGGGATGCTTGTGTGATTAATGAGTGCAATTCCTATATATCACTTCCTGATTGCTCCAGAATGCTGAATGATTCACCTCCATCATATGAACTATCTAGCAGATTGCCCGAAGATTCGCGGGGAGTTGCACAGAAACCCATTTGGCAGACGGTTTCTTCAGGTTAGTCTTGCGGCTTCGGTCGAATTCCTTCACTGAAGAAGAATCATAATCGCATATTCCAGGAAAAGTTGCGTACGAATAAGTGAAAATAGTACTTCGAACATGGTGAGGCTGATGACAACGGTGATTCTCGACACGAACGCCCTCATGATGCCGTTCCAGTTCGGGATCAACCTTGACCTTGAGCTCCAAAGACTATTCGGTTCATTCAAGGTCCTTGTACCTTCACCTGTAATCGAGGAATTGAGGTCGCTGGCCTCCGGAAACAGCGCCGCGCGGAACGCCTTAAGACTGGCCGAGAAGTACGGAACAGTGGAGCTGGAAGGTGAGGTGGACAAGATTCTAGTCGATCTCGCCAAGGACAAGAACGCGGTTGTCGTGTCAAACGACAAGCTTGTGATACGCTCCCTGAGAGAGGAAGGCTTGCCTTACGTGCGGCTCAGGTCTCAGTCTCATCTAGTCCTTGAAGGGGGACTGTAGCAATCTATATGTTTTCCCTGCGCGATGCGGAGCCGTGAAGCACGGGCATCTCGAGGCGCTGAAGCAGCTGGCGTTGGCTGGTGCAGCGAAAGGACGCGCAGACATCACTTCTTCTGAGCTTGGCGGATTGATGGGAGTCAGCCAGCAGACAGCCTCCAATCGAATACTGGAACTCGTTGAGCTCGGCCTGATCACGAGGGAGATCAGGTACCGAAGGCAGAGGATCCGAATCACAGACCAGGGACTGGCTGTCCTGAGAAAGGAGTACGTGGATTTCAGGCGGCTGTTCGAGGCCTACGACAGGCTCACGGTCACAGGGAAGGTCACCACGGGAAGCGGGGAGGGCAGGTACTATCTGCTGCAGGACAAGTACAGGACGCAGTTCGAGAGAATACTGGGTTCCACTCCATTTGAGGGGACTCTCAATCTGCGCGTGAAAGGTCGAGAGGCAGAGAAGCTGGCACTGCTGGAATCTCTGGATGGGATACTCGTGAATGGCTTCAGGTCAGGGGGCAGAACCTTTGGGGACGTGAAGTGCTTCCTCGCAGCAATCCGAGAGAAGAAGTGTGCCGTCATCATCCCCCTCAGATCGCATCACAGAGGGATTGTGGAGATCATTTCGAGGCAGAGGCTCAGGGACGTTTTCAATCTGGATGATGGCGATTTGGTCGCAATCGACATCGATGTAGGCTCGAAAGTCTAGCGATTCCGAATTCCACTTCAGCAACGGTGCAAACCCTGATTCCTAACCGAGCTTCGACGTGAACCCCATTTGGGCGACTGACACAATGAACCACGCGTTCATGTCGATCGGGGACTCCAAGATCACGCTGGAGGTCTCGGACGATGATTGTGGATTCTCCATGCTGACCCTGGACATCACGATCTGATTCAGAACTTCTTCGTGACATAGTCCAGGACAGACTCGAAGACGGCCTTGCCGTCTCCATTGTCCGGTACGTTCCGCGTCCAATCGGCCTGCTGAATCCCGAGGTACGTCCTCTCTGGATGAGGCATCATTCCGAAGACGTTGCCCTCCGAATTGCAGATCCCGGCTATGCCGAAAAGCGACCCATTAGGGTTCCAGGGGTATCCAGCAATCTGACCCTCGGTATCGACGTACCGGAACACGATCTGGTCGTTGTCCTTCAGCGTGTCCAGCAGCTCCCCCTCCCGGTGCTTGGGAAGCATGAACTTCCCCTCTGCGTGGGCCGTTGGGGCCTGTATTATATGGCCCCGCTCAAGCTTGCTCGTGAAAATGCACTTGCCCTTGTTCCAGTTCTCCAGCAGGGTCGGGCGGCATTCGAACCGCCCGGAATCGTTCCATCCGAGGGATGCTGTCGGATACCTGCTCATGGGCGACTCGATTCCTGGGAGCACTCCGAGCTCCACGAGGATCTGGAAGCCATTGCAGATTCCCAGGACGGGCTTTCCCTCTTCGATGAACCGCACGAGCTCGTCCTCCATTCGACTCTTCATCCGCGCCGCCAGTATGGCGCCTGCCCTTACGTAGTCTCCCGACGAGAAACCTCCAGGAATGACGAGGATCTGGTAGTCTCCAAGCTTCCTGGTCTCCTCGGGGCTGGTGTCCTGTCCCAGCAACTGCTTGAGATGGACGATCTCAGGGGAGGCGCCCGACCTCCGAAAGGCCTGAGAGGTCTCCTCTTCGCAGTTCGTCCCCTCGATGATAAGTATGCAGACCTTCACGTCCTC
>JAGLRN010000006.1 GCA_023136265.1 Thermoplasmata archaeon | reverse complement strand
GACAGCCTGACGAACTCGTTCACGATCCCTGCGGTCTTCTCGGCGTCCTCTTCGTACGGAAGAACGTCCAGGACCTTCTTTCCCGCCTCGTGAGGGTCCGCATCCGAGACCTTCCACGAAAGCCCCTTTCCCCTGAGGATCAGGGCTGCGCGATGAGCGGTTCCGGGCTTGAGGACGATCTTTGCCCCTCCGATCTCACTGCCGTCCAGGGTGCTCGTGATCTCATCGGTGCCCGAGCTTATGCGGCCCGCCCTACGGTCGATGACCTTCATGTCATCGTCGACCGTGGCGAAGTTGCAGCGGAACGCGACATCCCCCTCTTCCAGCTTCAGCCCTGCGCCGACGGCCTCGAAGGGTCCCCGCCCTGTGTAGCATTCATGCGGGTCGTAGCCGAAGATCGCCAGGTGGGCCGTGTCGCTGCCAGGTCTGACGCCCGGTGCGATCGGGTCCATCAGACCGCATATCCCGTTCTCCGCGAACCAGTCGAAGTTGTGCTTGTTTGCGGCCTGCAACGGAGTTTTCCCGCCAAAAGAATCCACGGGCCTGTCACCCAGACCATCGCAGACTATGAGAAGGATCCGCTTCACATTCACTCAGAAGTAGTCCTATTAGATATTCCTTTCTATTACCCAGCTTTGACATGGGTCTGTGCTCAGATGATGATCCTCGGTGATTCGCACGGACTTTTATTTGAGAACCTTATAATAGCTAGAAACACTATTTCTTGCCTGGATTTATCACCCTGATGTAATCGTATGCCTCGAAGTCTGTCCTGTCCTCCCACTTGCCGCCTATCTTGATTTCGATGGAGTCTCCGACCTGTAGAAGGGATTGTAGTTCTTGGCGGTTGAACTTGAGCATGAGGATGTCTCCTTGGTAATCGTATCTCTCTGGCATGAGAGTGTCTTGAAGAAGAATGGACGATACATTGATGTCATGGACGGATGCGTTCTCCGCGCTGAGGTAGGCGGCTATCCATCTTCCCCTTGACTTGAGGTTGAGGGTGTCGGGGTCGATGTCTAGGGTGAGTAATCGGGAGGGTGGTTGCAGGTCTGCTTTCGTGGCGTACTTGAGGGCTCCGTTCCTGAAGCCCATGTCCCCTAGATCGGAATAGCTTATGTGAGGGTTGCCGACACCATCAAGAGCCATGGAAGTCCACCAACCAACAAAGCCGTCAGAATCCACCTTGTCGATGTTCCAGGCCCTCCCTGTCCAATGCGCGTATTTGAGGTGACCGCCAGCACGGTCGAGATAGCTTATGTGTGGATAGTCGTTGCTGTCCAAAGCCAAGGATGAGTACGCGCCAGCGCGACCTACGGGGGCTTCTCCAATATCGACAGTCTCAATAATCCACATGCTTCCTATCCACCTTGCGTATTTGAGATCCTCGTCGGTCTGGTCATAATAGCTTATGTGAGGGTTGTCGTTACGATCAATGGCTACAGAAGTATGGGGATAATAGCCATAGAAATAGGCGTATTCGATAACATCGATTTCCCAAACAGCTCCCGTTCGCTTTGCATATTTGAGGGTATGGTTGCCAAGATCAAGATAGCTTATGTGAGGCTTGTCATTGCTATCCAGATCGAGGGAATTGTACATACCAACGTACCCCTCGGAGTCCACACTCTCGACATACCATTCGCTTCCTGTCCATACCGCATGTCTGAGCTCAGTATTGGTGCTCGAGTAGTAGCTTATGTGCGGGTTGTCATTGTGATCAAGTGCGATAGAGGTGTAATAGCCTACAGAACCTTCCGAATCCACTGTCTCGATGCTCCAAGCACTTCCAGTCCATTTCGCGTACTTCAGGTCAAAATCGCCCGATGTATGATAGCTTATGTGTGGATGCCCAGCATTGTCAAGAGCTACGGAGGTGAATAGACAACCGAAGTCATTTGAATCCACAGTCTCGATACTCCATTGGGTTCCTGTCCACTTGGCATACTTGCATGACTGATTCCAAACATCAGAGTAGCTGATATGCGGATACCCGAATCTGTCGAGAGCTATCGAAGTGAACCTCACATCACCAACGGTCTCCACTGTCTCGACCCGCCAATCTGATGACAGAGAAGAGGGTCGTCCTTGCCTGTCACCGATGTCGCTTGACGGATCAGGAACCGCCAAAACCGACGTGAGAAGAAAGACCACAAGGAGAAAAGGAAGGACTCTCAAGGAATCACCTCATGGAGCCTGTCTATTGGATTCAAGTTCCCTCCTCCAGACAATCATTGTGTTTTGGAGTATTTCATTGTTTTGATGGCTGGACGGAGAGGGTCGTTCAACGGGTCTTGCCTTCCTATTAGTGCGTTAGACTTGATTCATCGTGGGCATTGCCATAGATCAACGCGTACGCATTCTTTCAACTGGAATTCTGAAAACCTTGGAATCACCGAAAAACTGTCCCATTCCTTTCTATCTCGCTGGATTGATTTGAATCTCACTACCCCGCTTGGCTCCGAGGTCTGCAGCGGCGCTCCCTCGATTGGCCGCGACTTCCAGGAAACCGCTGCTCGAGAGGGTCAGCAGTACGCCTCTGTCATCCAAGTGTGAGTACGTTGCCAAGAACGGTACGGTCACGCGCTTCCCGGCGATCCTCATCTCCGTCTTCTGGCCGAACGTGTACTTCTCCAGGACGACCTCGGCGGGGATGTTCGTGATCAGGTTCCCGAACGAATCCATGTGAAGGACCCGGCCCTTGAGCTCCTTGCCCCGTGCCCTGTAGACGCCGAAGTCCATGTCCACCCATTCATCCAGGACCTTCCCGATCTCCTCGGGGTCCACACCGAGACTGATGTGCGCGGCCACTGGTGCGAAGACGTCCCTGCCGTGGAACGTCGAGGACACGCACTCGAGCATGTATTCCGGGTTCTCGATCTCTATCACCCTTTTGAGCCCCAGCTTCCTCGCGGCCGGCATGAGAAGCCCGTTGTCCGGTCCGACAAGGTAGTGGTCGTCGCACTCCACGATTATGCCCTTCCTGTCGGTGCCCACCTCGGGGTCGACCACACCGACGTGAATGCCCTCTCGGAAGTAGGGAAGCGCACTGTAGAGGACGTACGCGCCCTGCTCGATGTCCTGAGGCTGGATCGTGTGGGAGATGTCCAGTATTCGCGCGTCCTCGGCGATGGAGAGAATAACGCCTTTCATCGTCGCAACATACTCTCCCGAGCCGAAGTCGGTCGTGAGCGTGATCAGCTTCATCCTCTGGGCTATGCAGGGAGCGATATTCAATCTTTCGCTGGCTTCGGTGCTGTGACCGCCATCTCCCCATAAAGCTTAAGAAAGAGCCTGCAATCTGTCATCCGTGGAAGACTTCGAGGATAGGGTCGCCAGACTCAAGGAGCAGAACGACGTCGTGCTACTCGTGCACAACTACCAGAGACCGGAGGTCCAGGATATCGCCGACATCCTTGGGGACTCGTTCGACCTCGCGAAGCGGGCATCGAAGGTCTCCCAGCAGAACATAGTCTTCTGCGGCGTGGACTTCATGGCGGAGTCCGCCAAGATACTCAATCCCGGGAAGCGGGTCGTTCATCCGATCAGCCCACCAAACCTCGTGGCCAAGTGCCCCATGGCGGGCATGGTGGACGTGGAGGGGCTCGAGTCGCTGAAGAAGGAACACCCGGATGCGGTGGTCGTCTCCTACGTGAACACTACAGCGGACGTGAAGGCCATCTCGGACGTGTGCTGCACCTCCGCCAACGCCGTCAAGATCATCTCCAGTCTCCCGGAGGAGAAGGTGATATTCGTTCCCGACACGAACCTGGGGCTGTATGTGATGAGGTTCGTGACGGACAAGGAGCTGATCCTCTGGCCGGGTTACTGCCGGACGCATGTGTGGATAACGGCGGAGGAAATTGAGAAGCTCAAGGCGCAGCATCCTGACGCCGAAGTCATCGTTCACCCGGAGTGCACGCCCGACGTCATAGACCTCGCCGACACGGTCGGTTCGACGCAGGGAATGGTGATGCGCGTCAAGGAATCGGACGGCAGGGAGTTCATCATCGGAACGGAGAAGGGGCTCGTCCACAGGCTCAAGAAGGAGAACCCGGACAAGGAGTTCTACTACGTGG
>JAGLRN010000059.1 GCA_023136265.1 Thermoplasmata archaeon | reverse complement strand
GCGGAGGTTACCGGGGTATGCAGCACTACGAATCTAGAACTGGTGAAATCTCTGGGAGCTGATAATGTAATTGATTACACCAAAGGGGATTTTACCAAGAGCGATGAGACCTATGATGTCATCTTTGACGCTGTGGGCAAGACCTCGCGTTCACGTTGTAGAGGGTTGCTGAAGGAGAATGGGATTTATCTTACCACTAACGGTTTGAAGAAGATTAAGGCAGAAGATCTGACTTTCCTCAAGGAGCTCATCGAGGCGGGAAAGCTAAGAGCGGCCATAGACAGAAGCTATCCGTTGGAGCAAATCGTCGAGGCTCACAGGTATGTCGACAAGGGGCACAAGAAGGGGAATGTAGTCATAACTGTGGTCCATAACTGATGAAGGAGTCTGGAATCATGAGAACTGGTGAAAAGCTAAGGGGTGAAGGGTGGAAGAAGTTCGTGAGAAGACACGGGAAGATGACAGCACTGATTGTGGGATGGATTGCAGCAGCCTGCATTGCAGCGCTTCTTGTCTTCCTGTGGGTGGTTGCCGATGCACAAGCGACGGGGCTCGTGCCGGATGGTCTTGGTGCGTGGACCGTAGGCTCGGTCTTCGCCTTCATACTGCAAGCGATCCTGTGGGAACTCATCCTTGTGGCTAGTTGGGTGATTCCGACGGCAGTCGTGATGTATCTCCTATGGTACAAGAAACTGCCAGCAGAAGAGCGGAAGGAGTACGAAGGAGGGCCCAAACGCAGCAAATCCGCGGGAGAAGACAGCGGTATCTCGTTCTTCATTGGATTGGTATGGTTGGCCATCGTGTGGCTCGATGGTAAGTGGAACCTCGCCTTTCAAGATTGGACCTTCGATGATTGGGTGTATTCGTGGATATGGGCTGGTCTGGTGGTCTTGGTGATTGTGGGCATTCCCGTGATCATATGGGTAGTCTGGTCCCTCAGAAGGAATGGCGGACAACAGTGATCGCACTCGCGTGAGAACCCTGTGACGAAAGGGTCATGAGCGGGCGGTTCCCCCTCCATTCCTCCTCCCGGATTGAACATGTCTTCAGGCGTTCATAATCGTTTTGGCGAAAGCGTCATTCAGACCGCTCGTCAGGGAGCCACCCGACAACCTCATTCAAGAACCAGAGGAAGAGGACCGCAAGGGACGCAAGGACCATTCCCACGACGACGAAGGCGAAGAATGCCCAAGCCCAGAAGCTGACACTTCCGAGCATATCGAGTCTGTGCGACAATAATCCCGCAAGGAGCACATAACCGATCCCGCCCACGATGACGGTGAACCAGAACAGCTTGACGTAGTTGATGCCTCTGCCGTCCTTCCTCATGAACAGGCTCATCGACCCTCCCGCTCGTACCATGGGCGGAGGCGTTCATAATCGTTTTGGCGAAAGGGTGGCATGACAGCTCCTCTTGGATTTGTTCCGCCACTGACCCAATGCGTAATGGCCAGTGATTTCCCAGCGGAAACCATTATATACGCACGAGGGCATCTTTTCACACGTAAATCACCGCCATCGTTCGTGAGGATGATGGTCATAAATAGGGTTGGAGGGGATGGATAGATCAGCTGTTTTCATAGATGGCGCATACCTGGTGCAGGTGCTCAAGAAACACGGAGAGCCGGCGGTGGACTTCCTCAAGCTGTCCGAGAGGCTATGCAGAGGAACGGAACGTCTGCGGACCTACTACTACAACTGCATGCCGTACCAGAGCCACCCACCGACACGGAAGGAGACTGAACGCTTCGCGAAGGCGGACAAGTTCCTCTTCACCCTCAGGAGGCTCCCGAGGTTCGAGGTCAGGCTGGGCAAGCTGGGCCGCATCGGCGGTCAGTTCGTGCAGAAGAGGGTGGACATCCTTCTTGCGGTCGACCTGGTGAGGATGAGCTGGGACAAGCAGATAGGGACGGCAGTCCTCCTCACGGGGGACAGCGACTTCGTGCCGGCGGTCCAGGCGGCGAAAGACGCAGGGGTCCTTGCGCAGCTGTACTTCTCCTCGAGCGCTGTGCACGATGAGCTTCTTGATGCATGCGACGACTGCTTTGAGATCACGACCGAACTCATCGACGGGGTCAGGATGCAGGAGTGAGTTGTCGCCGGAGCCGTGGTCTCCGGGGAAGGTCCTCAGGTTGAGGAGCCGTTCTGGCGAAAGGGTCGATCCTCCGCCCTCAGCCGCTGGACACGACCCAAGTCGCATCAGCAGAGACCTTTACCCAATAGCCTTCTCCCGCCAGAAGCACATCGGAGTCCTGCAGCACCCGCAGGAAGTGCGGCGGGGCGGTGGGGTCGAAGCCCTCCACCCGCTCGACGGGCAGCTCCGCCTTCAGGTCCGCGACCGAGTAGGAGGTGTTGAAGGACGGGAAGGAGACGAGGTTCCATCCGCTCCGCACGTGGATCGTCGTCTGAGCGGGGACGATTCCCGCCACGGTGAGGTTCGACCTGCCCGTCACGTTGACCCAGATTCCCATCGTATGGTTGACGTTCCAGAGGCCTCGCCTATATTCCTTGAACCCCATGTGCCACTTCCATTCCCCACTCGAGGAATCGTAGGACCACGCCATGTTGTAGTCCACCGTTTGCAGGACCGTCTCAATGCTCTCATAGTACTGAACGAGCGGAATGGAGACAAGGTTCGGTCCGAGGGCAAGCGGGCGGATGAACTTGCCCGCCTGCCTGCTCGTGCATGAAGAAATGTTCAGATTATTCACAGCACAAACGATGTAGAAGTAGTTGTCGCGGTTGCCATCCCCTGCTCCAAAATCGATGTACCCAGTGGTTCCCGCGGGTACGGAGTCGTGCGGAGAGTAGCTTGACCCGCTCGAATCGTAAGTGGTTCCCCTGACGATGTCGTACCTCACAACATTGGCTCTTCCAGCGCCGTCGTCAGGAGAGAGATTCCAGAACAGTGCGACGTTCTCGAAGTCGCTCCCGGTCAGAAAGGCCCATAGGTTGGTTGGCGGCATAGGATAAGCCAGCACCGGGACATACGCGGACGCTGCCCACGATATCCGTATCTGAACAGTGACCGGCTTGTTTGTCCTTATCCTCGTGTAGACTCCTGATTCATTTGTAGGATCCAAAACGATGAATTCATTCTCATCAAGAAGGTAGGTCGAAACGAGTGAGCGGGAGGTCGCATTGTAGATCCTGATTTGAGTGGAATCGGAGTACGAGAATATGACATAATCGCTGGAAATATAATGCACAGGTGTAGTGGTGAGGAAGTCCGTTCCGTATCGCGTTCCGGTTCTGTCCGCTGCATAGTCCATTTGTGCAAAGGAGCCGTCCGGGTCGAGGGACGACACCGTCACTGGCTTGCTTGACAGAACTTCGTAGAATCTCTCCCATGTATGGTCGGTGAATGTGATCATGTCCCAGTCATGAAGAATGCCACTCCACACTGTACCACCAGTATCCAAGCGTTTCACAGTGACTTCGGTGTCATTGTTGTAGCTCATTATCTGGAGTGGCCCATGCCACTCTACCCATGTCATGAAATGCGTTCCGGCGAATAGACCGTTCTCCGACGGAACGAAGTACCCCCTGTCGATCGCGATCTGGAGAGCGACCTTCTTGCTGGCATTGAGCTCAAGGAAGTAGTGGTAGAGGTCTTCTTCGGTATGGTATTCTCCCCTGTTGAGCAAACCTGACCATATGACTTGGCCTGTGTTGTTCTTGAGTACGACAGAGGTGTTGTCATGGTAGGCGAAGATATGTGTGTAGTGGACGTTTGTCTGAGGATCCAGCACACCGCCAGTGTAGGCGTAGAAGTGTGTCGACGTGCCGAGACCCATCTCATCCACGACGAAAACACCTCCAGTGACGCCCGAATTCCCCGGACCCTTGAAGGGGGTCCCTATGAGGACGGCATACGGGTTGCTTCCGCACGCCGCGATCGGTACGAGTCCCTGAGTCCAGATGAACGACTTCTGTTCCCCGGATTGCAGGACGCCAGACCAAATCTCGACCCCCGACTCGTTCAAGACTCTTATCTGAGTGGAAGGACTGTAGCTTAGGAAGGTCGCGGTCCTTGAAGTATAGAAGTTTGCCTTGTATGGCAGATCGCATTTGGGCAGTTGGCCTTGGAGTGTCACTGGCTCTGAGTCGGCGAATCTCGGAAACGACTCATCGGTGCTCGAGGTTTCCGCGGGAAGGAGTATCGACGAAGCTGCGAGGGACAGGAGTATAATGAATACGATACAAACCGCAAAGGTTCGTGTGCTCACACCCGGCCGCATCCTCTCCACAGTTCTCTCTTCGCGTAGCGACTATTTATCCTTTTTCGTGAAGACCTCCTTTCCTGGCGTTCCCCCTCTACGTTCCCCAGATTCGACCTGAACGCGCTCATTGTCGTTTTGGCGAAAGGGTTATGAGCGGGACGACATCCGAGGTCCGGTGCCGACTAGACGCTCTTGACCCTGTACGTGAGACTGCCCCCGTCCCTCTCCGACTCGAGGACCCCGGCCCTCTCCATCAGCTTGATGTTGTGGTTGACCGTCTGCCTCGAGACGCCAAGCAGCCCCGCGAGCTGCCCCTGCGTTATGCTCGGGTTCTTGTCGATCCTCCTCAGCATCTTGACCTGAAGGTCGCTCAGTCTCACGCCCTTCTTGCGGGGTATCGTCATGTCCACCGGATAGAAGCGCTTCAGCTTCCCGTCCCGCTGGGACTTCACGAAGTTCTGCTTCTCCAGGACGGAGAGGTGATAGGCCAAAAGACCGTTGCTGAGGCTCAGCTCCCGGCGGATAGAGGAGTAGTGGTCCCCCGGGTTCAGCTTGATGTACTCGTAGATCTGCCCCCTGACGAAGTGGTCGAGGACCTGCGACCTCGTGAGCCTGACGTACAGCGGGACGAGCAGGGAGAGGAAGCCGTACCTTCCGACTTCCGTGAGCGTGACGAACAGGGCGGAGGCGAGCGCAAGCGCGCCCAGCGGCAGCCCGCAGATGAGAACGGGTTCGATCGCCTCTTCGGGCGTGTGCACGAGACGGGTGACTACCAGCCTGCTCTCCCTGTCCGGGCCGTACCCCCGCCTCTCCGAGGCGGCCACGACAGGCATGCCGTCCGCATCGAGGACCATGTCGATGCTTCTGCTGTCCCAATAGCCTTCGGCGGAGGGAGTCTGATGAGGCCCACGTCCGACCGGGAGGCGGGTCTCCACGACGATCTGACCGGTCCGGTCGACGGTTGCATACCTCCCAGACATTCCACCGGCCACATGAACCATGTCCTCGCTGTCGATGAGAGTGGTCACAGGGCCCCAGCTAGGATCGAGAGGAAGTGCGACCGAGAAAACGGCATCAAGATTTTCGTCGAACACTTCAAGCCTCGAACCGATCAGGTGCGTCCTCCCGACAGAGTCGCGGGCGACGTGCTGGTAGGGAACGTCAGGACCCATGTCGGTCGGCTCGACCGTGTACGCGATGCCCCCGGTCGTTGCGGTGAAGCGAGCGTAGTGCGTCGTGACGTTCCGCGTGTGCGTGACTCTGAGACCGCCAGTGGGCCCGAACTCCCACGTCGACTCGTACACGTGATATGAGACATGGACGCTCTCGTCGACGAACATCCCGAAGACCGGGCGCTCGACCTCGTATCGGTAGGTGAAGTTCGACAGCCCTTCGCAGTCAGAGACCACGGTGGGTTGTACAAGGACGTTCCCTCCTCCGTCGAGCTTCATGTAGACTATCTCTCTGAGATCCACATTCCATCCGTCCATCTCGTACCTCCTCTCCTCCCTCCACGCGAGGTGCAGGTTGTCCTCCGAGTCCAGGATGAAGTGAGGGCCCATAAAGTCCCGGCTGTTGCTTGGCTGCTTGTATATGATTCGGTCAAGGGTGACGTTCCCCGCCCCATCGAGCTTCAGGAGCCGGATGAAATGGCCGACCGGTATGGACGGGTCCAAGTAGGGCCTGTATTCCACCACGTGCTTGAACGCGATGTAGAGGCTCCCGTCCCTTCCGATGTGAGAGCTCGGGTAGTACGGCCTGATTGGCAGCTGGTACAGTTCGGTCGAGTTCTGGTATTCGAGCTCGAGAGGAACCATCCAGGAGTGATCGGTGATGTTCCAGATGTCGGTGATCGGTGCTCCGGAGTCGTCCAGCATGACGGCGCGCAGTTCCATGATTCCATCCGCCTGCTCGTACCAGACGATGACGAGCGTGCCGTTGGTGTGCCGCGAGATGGAGACGCTCTCGATTTCCTGGGAGACCTGGTGGAGTATCCTCGGTTCGGTCCAGATGACGTCGGACGAGTCGTCCTGAGCGGTCGCCTCCAGCGGGATCGCGAGGACTGAGAACAGCAGAAGCGCGAATCCCACCACACACCTGAAACGGCTGGCCATTGTCCCTCCGATTTCCGGCTTTTCATGCCCCTGGTGGGATAAATTCGTTTTGGTACGACGCTTTACACCTTACATAAGCGGTTAGCTCCTCCGCCTTCGGCGTGAGCTGACAATGTTGTGAAATCGTTTCGGCGAGAAGCTCGAGGAAACGAGAATCGCAAGCACGGATTCGAAGGTCTGGCCAGGGGATTTGTTGCCGTCATCCAGATGACGAATTTCGCAACCTCAGAAATCGTTCGAAATGTGGCGGATTGTCCTGACTTGCATTGCATTTCTTTGAGTAATCGGTGCAACAGAGAAAGGAACCATGAGTGCCCCGGACAAGAACGGGAACTTCGCGAAATGTGCGCTCTCTAGCGCCGGAACGAGCAGCGAGGAGCAAGGGAGGAGCAAGGTTTCAGCAAGGATCCTGCAAGGAAGGAGCAAGCGAGGAGCAAGGATCAAGCAAGAAACCTGCAAGCGACAAGCAAGGGAGGAGCAAGGATGTAGCAAGTATGTCCCTAGTAAGTCCCTAGGATGTCGCAAGAAACCTGCGGAGGAGCTGCAAGGAACCTGCAGACCCGAGCAGCGCGAGGATCGCTCACGGCTCGAGGCACCGCGCTACTTCTAGTCTGCGAGCCAAGTCATGAATCTCGGCAGAAGTGGCTATTTTGCGTCCGTCTATTACCAGTTTCTTCCATATCACAGAGGTCTTCATCTGTGTCACAATATCCCACTTCTTGGGATGTCATGACATGAATGCGTACACAATCTACCCTCGGGATGGCGATGACGAAGGACACGTTGTCCCTGCGTGGAGAGGTGGTCCGTCTGCCTCGGTGGCTTTTCCCGATGATGTGCTGACGTTCCGGGGAACGGGCACGGTGAGCGGCGCACTCTGATGCAGAGCAGCGGGGAGACGGGCTCGTGGATCTGGCGGGAGTGGTTAGACGTCGAGCCGGGCGGGGAGGCGGTGGACCCGGGGGACCTGGTGCACCGGAATCGACCGAACGACGAGAGCTCAGTCAACAAGCGGAGAACAGCGAAGGATAGGCGAAGTCAAAGCGAGATCAAAGCGAAGGAACCGCAAGGAAGACCCTACTTAAGCATTCCGAAAAGGCATTATACGTCACAGCGCGGGCGGGAACGGAGCGGAACGGAGAATCAACGGAGAAACAACGGAGAAGAACGGAGCGAGCATACAGCGAGCTTACAGAACCTTCAGAGAAACTTCGGAGGTATCCCGGAGTGATCTCGGAGCAATCCCGGAGGAATCCCGGAGGAATCTCGGAGAAACAACGGAGAGAGCATAGGGCGAGCTTACGGAACGGACGGAGAAACAACGAGCCGAGGAAGGGGGCCCCAGCAGGTGCGGCTCATAAAAGCGAAGAAGAACCTGAGCTACGAGGGCATGTCCGAGCTGCGGGGCGACGAGCTACTTCTAGCCCCGAGGTGATGAACACAGTCCTCTGCCGCCCGACGCGCTCGGAGATACTCTACAAGCAGATCCAGGGTCGCGGGACGCGGCTGTGCGAAGCAGTCCTCTGAAGCTCACTCCCGTTTCAGGAATTCGAGGATCTCGCTCTTGAAATCCACGAAGTCCGCCGGTCTTTTCCTCAGAACCTCGAAGACGAGCTCGTCATCCACGCTGCCGTATCTATGCACGATTATGTTCCTGAAGCCTCTCATCAGTCTGAGTTTCCCCGCCAGATCGCCGGATATGACCTTCCCCTCTTCCAGCTTCCTGAAGAGGTCCTCCTCGCTGTCGGGGAGGCCCAGCCTCTTGTTGGTGACTATTATACCACAGACGTCGATCACGCACTCCACGGCGATGTGCAGGAGCCTCTCGCAGGCCCTCCTCTTCTCGATCGACGTCTTGTACTCCTCCAGGCTCTCGGGAGAGATCTCAGCGAGCTCCCTCAGATAGGAATCCAGCTCGTCCAGTTTTGCGAGGATCCTGTCCCTGTCAAGCATGAACGCCCTCCAGGTATTCCGACTGGATCCTGTGGAAGTGCTCGAACTCCTTCACCGTCTGATACGCGAGGTCATAGAGGGCATCCTCGTCCTTGACGATCAGGGTCTCGCCCTCCCCGATGACTCTCATCCTCACCTGCAGTGGCAGCTGCTGGAAGATGTGCATGTCATACCTGTCATCTGCCGACGCCAGGTACTCCAGTCTCTTCCTTGACATGCTGAGGTTGTCATGAGACCCGCTCAGGATGAGACAGAGATCGATATCGGAGAAGGACTCGCCTCTCGCGGCGCTTCCGAATAGCATCACCGCCAGAACATCTTCATCACGAGTCAGCATGCTCCTGAGGTCATCAGGCATTCGACGCTGGACGCTGTCCGCTCTCATCAGACCACCGAATGCCGTTAGATGCTATTATCAGTTTCGACATCAACAAGTGTCTTTCTGAAGCGGCGGGCGCTCATAATCGTTTTGGCGGGCGGGCTCGGGCGTGGAAAGGATGTGTGGTTGTCGGCCGCGACGCTGGAGGCGGGATGAGGCGTTCCCATTGACCTGACAAGAACGACGCCTTCCGACCTTCTCTTGGGTGAGTAACTCCGTCTGCTGACTAACATCGCAGAATCATTCAATGTGGGGGTCTCGGATCGATAGTCCTCATCCACTCTCGATCGTATCTATGATTCTCTGAGCGGACAAGATCATGTATGCGGCTTGCTCCTGAGTCAGCTTACCCGCATCTCTCAGCGCTTCCACGTGATGGATGAAGGCATTGAGGATGTTCACCGCTGCATTCTCCTGACCGTTCGACAGAGCGTTCTCGGCTGCATTCAGCTGTGAAATGAGACTGTTCTTTATTCCATGCGGAATATCTAGCCCCTCGACGTATGCCTTCAATCTCACTATTGCGTCAACAGGATTAGGAGACCAGGGACTCATCAAGGGAAACCAATCCACTCCTTGATGTGGAAGATCTGTGTCCCCAACGCCATCGCCTGCTGTTCTTCCTCCGCTTCCATCATCTAGACCGGTGTAGTCGCTCCAATAATTGCCCTCACCATCACCGTTGTCCCACGTGTTTGTTGATTGGTAGTTGTAGAGATGATCCGTGTTGTCGATGAAGTTGTTATGAAAGATGATGTTGTTGTTGGAGTAATATACCCAGGAGCCGTAGCTGTTGCCCGAGAC
>JAGLRN010000058.1 GCA_023136265.1 Thermoplasmata archaeon | reverse complement strand
TAGCGGGAATAGATCTCAATGAACTTCCTAAGGGACCTGTCGTACGACTTCTCGACCTCAGGCGGGAAAAGACACCCTGGGAGTTCCTTCAGCTGCCAGTGATATCTAATGCACTCGCAGCAGACTCCCTTCCGACTGCAACCGGGATAGGTGCACGTGCACGACTCTTTGTTCTCCTCCTCCCTGCAATCCATGAGACCACCGAACGACCAATGCAGTCCGGGAGATTAATCCTTCGCCTACTTGCTCCTTGCCAAGTATATGACCAGAGCGATGATCGCAACCGCGAGAACCACGGTCAGACCCATCCGGAAAAGCAAGTCGGTATCAACGGCGCCGCTCACCTCGACGACGTAAGGTTCCTCTTGCGGGTTGACGGACGGGCTTGTCACTTGGTTACCGCCAACGTCCGTCACCTGAACATAGTACTCAATCCTCCCACTCTGGCCGGAGATTTCGATTTGGAAGTAGTACTCGTCTGTCTGGCCCAACCGCTGCATCTCGTGAGGGACGAATGCGGTTCCGCCTATCGGCTTGATGTAGACAACGACCCGCTCGATACCCACGTCGTCGGAGACCCTTATTGTGATGTTCACGGTTGAGCCTGCGGAAGCCGATTCCACGGCATCATGCTGCAAGTCTGGCGGGACGATGTCCTTGATCTCAACTGTCGCATCGCCGACTGCTGGATACCTGCCTCTTGCGCCGATGACGTTCTCGGCGGCTACGAGGAAACTGACCCTGCCCGCAGCGTTCTGAGCGGGCATCACGCCCTTCCATGCGCCGTCGATGTCGGATCCTGACACGAGCGTCATGTTTGCTTCCGTGTAGTTCTCTTCCAAGACTCCCCTGAAGGAGAGCACGACGGAAAGCACACCCCATTCATCGGAGACGTTGCACGTGACCGGGATGTCCTCGTACGTGCTCTGGGTCTCATTGAACTGGCAGTTGACCAGCGGTGGCGTGACTGTTGTGAAATGCCATCTGAACCTGTCTTTCATCGAGGTTCCTGAGATGTCGACGACCGTCGACGATATCTCGAGGTGGTAGGTCACGTCTGGCAAGAGGTCGAAGAGAGGCTCAAAGGCCGCCGAGTCCCCTTCGGCACTCCAGTTCCAGGTGCCGGCAGTGGGAGGGAAAATGCTGAAGGAAGATTCCAGTGACAGCTCGTCGACAGGCTCTGAGAACGTCATGCGTATGTCCGTGTCAAGGAGGACGTCCGTGGAGCCGTGGACCGGGAAGAAGTCGAGGACCGAGGGCGGCCAAGCATCCGAGACCGTGCCCGCGAAGTAGACGGACGCGATGGCTCCTCTGTAATCCACCCACGCGGCGTAGCATCCGCCGCCCGCGTCCATGGCAATCGATGGCGAGTACTGCGGCGATGTCCCTGCGTCATCGTTCACGGGGAAAGGCGTGAAAACCGCTCCCCAGTATGGTTTGTCCGCTCTTGGCAGTACAGTTTCAGCGTTGGTGATCGGCCCGCCTGGCTCGATGTCCATGGAGGTCGCGATCAGAGGTTCGCCGAGGTCATAGTACCCGTCCAAGGAGGCGTCAAGGAACATCAGGTCATCCCCGTCCACGAAGGATGAGAGGGTGTCGTTGAATGCCAGGTCCGATGAGCCGTTGTATATCATGAAATCGTAGGAATCGAAGCGACCGGGAAGACCTCTGTCGATCCATAGAGAGATCTTGTTGAAGCTGGCATCGGACCCGGACATTGCGTTATTCGTGAAGGAGACGTTTATTGACTTGAGGTCGGGAATGGTCTTGAAGCCAAGGGCCATCAGATCTATCGTCGTGTTCACCTCAGCCCCGCCAGTGTTCACAATCGGGAGGATGAAGGTGCCTGGAGAGAGCCCTCTCGAGATGTTGAGGAGGGAAGTGCCATCGTACGAGCTGTCTGTCCTGTAAATAACCTCGATCTCCGCTTTGCTTATCGGATCGTCGTTCTCCAGTCCGAAGTTCTCGGGGTTGACACCTGCGTCCTTGGCGTGCGCGATGTCGAACCACCCGATGGACATTGTCTCGGACTGCTCCACGCTGTAGTAGAAACCATCGACGAGCCTCAGGTAGTTCACGAAGTTCCCAGTGGTCGTGTCCCAAGCGGATTTCAGCTTCGGCTCGATGCTCGGATAGGAGAGAACGGGAGTCTCCAACACTATGTCATCGTCGTAATCCCAGCCATCTGAGTTCTCGTCGAAGTAGACGATTCTCTCGCCCACCAAGTCCTCTTGAAGGTTCGCCTTGCCCGCGAGGACTATCTCATCGGGCGAGTCGGTCCCGTTCAGCCTGCCGTGGTCCAGCCTGCCGTTGCCATCGTCCAATATCACTGCCTCTCCAGGATCGCGGTAGCCGTTGGGCGTGAGAACATCGTCGAAGAAGTAGTTCCCGCCAAATAGCGGTACAGCCGGGAAGAATCCGTCTCCTTCAGACCTCGCAAGATAGATGTTGAAGTTCCCTGAGCGGCTCTCGGCCCAGGATACGTGGATGATGTCGCCCGCCGGTGAGACGTCGATGACGGGCGTCTGATGTGTCGTGCCCCTGCCGGCCGTGACGCGTGAGGTGAAATTGACGAAAAGAGGATTGCTGAAGTGAAGGCCATCGGTTGACGTGGAGTAGAGTATGGACGGTTCCCCGTACCCGAGCTCGTCGTCCCAGACCACGTGCAGTGCGTCATTCCCATCGATCGCGAGCGACGGGTGCGACTGGAGGATCTCCCTGTACTCATGGTTAACGCGCGTGTTCTGACCGAAACTCTGACCATTGTCGGTGGAGTTGGAGATGAAGATGTCCGTGTCGTCGACATTGAATGGGCCCTGCTGGACCAGACCCGTTCTGCCGTCTGCCCAAACAACGTAGACCTTCCCGCTGGAATCGACCTCTATCTGTGGGTCGTACCTTCCGTTCTTCTTGCTGTCGCTCACGGTAACGGGCTCTGCGAACGTCTGACCGCCATCGCTCGACGCGCTTGCCCTGATGTCGAGATAGTCGTCCGCCCATGCAGCGTATATGATGTCATTCTCCTCGTCGATGGCGATACTCGGTCTTGTGGACGAATTCGTGTCGGACTGCCACACGGCGACATCTGGCAAGAAGTGCTTTCCATCGGAGGATTGCGAGAAGTAGATGTCCGAGGCGCCGTTCCTGCTGTCCTCCCATACAACACAGACCCTTCCGTTACCCACGGCAATGTCGGCGAAGCTCGAATGCGTTCCATCGCCCGGATTGTCGTTCACCATCACAGGCTCGGAAAACGTCGTGCCGTTGTTCCTTGACACTGACAGCAAGATATCGAAGTCCCCCAATCCCCTGTCCTGCCACGCGACGTAGACCCCGCGGTCGTCGGAGGCAATCGCGGGCCAGCTCGCCATCACAGCGGGCTCGCTGAGGAGGACGTTTGGCTCGTATCCCCCGGCGGGAATCATCACGATTGGGGATCCCAGAAGCACGAGAATAGAAATGAAGAGGAGAACACGCCTCATTCGATGCCCACTCCGTGTTGATAGATTGCCTCTGGGCTATAAATCCTTTTCTTGGGCATTCGTGCTTTGGGGACCTCGTGAAGCGCGTCTCGGAGAGCCTTCTAGCTCGCCCTCAAGGATGCACTAGGTGTCAACACTTCCCGGCCGTAGAGACTATCTCAGTCTCCTAGACTGTATCCACACGAAGGTTCCAACCAGCAGTGCGATGCACTGCCCGAGGATGAGAAGGATCGCGAAGCTGGGGGACGACCAGGTAGCCGCCTTCTCGGAAGGAAGCTCGTCGGACGCGTCTCCATGATCGGTGGTCAAGGTCACCACATCCCAGTAGGATGAGGGCGGGCGTCTCCACACTACGGTGGGCGAACTTGTCCCTTCCTCTGTCTCTGACTGTTCCGTTTCCTCCTCGCTCACGGGTGTCTCCTCGGCCTCCGGTGTCTCAGGTGTTTCATCGGGTTCGACCTCATCGTCGGTCGGGGGTTCGAAGTGTATGATCTCTCGAATGACAGCGATGCTCTTGATTATCGCCTTGCCGCCGTCTCCATCGTGTACAGTGAGGGTCACGCTGAACAGACCAGGATACAGGTAGACGTGCGTGACCTTCTCTCCGATTGCAGACTGACCATCGCCGAAGTTCCATTCGAAGGTGAGGGTGTCATCACCGGGATCGTTGGCCTGCGCGCTCATATGTATCGTGTCTCCAACCTCTCCTCCATATGGTGAGTTGATCTGCGCGGCGGGATCGACATTCAGTACGATGATTCTGACCGTAAGCTGATCGGCGTTCCCGTCAGTGTCACTCACTGTGAGAACCACGAAGTACCTTCCATCATCCGAGTAAATGTGGTCCAACTCTCTTCCGGTCGATGCTGAGCCATCTCCGAAGTCCCACTGGAATGTGAGGGAGGCCTCGTCGCCCGAGTATATCGCACGGGCGCTGAAGTGAATCGGTTCTCCTTCGAAGTAGGCATAGTCAGTTGGACTGTTCAGGACGGGCTCCGGAACGGACGAGCCGTATCCCTCCCCAACGTCATCTTGGTTGGGCCAGGTACCCGTTGCCATTCCGCCGTCCCCGCCGGCCCCGAGTCCATCCTCGGGAATGACAATGACCACGTCTGCGTAGGCTGTAAGACGCTCAATGAAGTTGCCGTTGGCATCCGAATAGTCCAATGTCACCACGTTGGTGAGTACTTTCCCGTCGGGCAGGTCTTTCAGTGTGGTGTTAGTTATGATGTAGCTGGCGTTTATGTAGATATAACCGACAGCTCCAGAGGGCACCATGCCGATGTTCCACATGTACGTGTTCCCACTGGAGAGGTCGTATGCAGGATTGGAGTCCACGAGGACTGTGTCCTCGGGGAAGGTGTCATTGACCCAGACATTGGAGGCGTCCCCGGTGCCGATGTTCTCGTATGTGATTGTGTACATGAAGTCGGCCTCGAAGGTTACGAGTACCCCCTTCAGGTAGGGGCGGAAGTCCTCAACGGTCCAAATCCAGGTTTCGTTGTGCCTCACGTTGAACGTGTGATGAAGTCTGATCTCGGAACCATCCTGCAGAGTGAGGATGAGCCAAGCAGGATCTGCTCCCCACCACTGACCGTTGATGGCGTCGTCCAAGGGCGTGTACACGATTACGGCGGTGAAGGAACCGCTCAGAACATCCACGGTCACGTTGTATATGGTCACAGACTGCTCATCGGGGTTCCCGGGAATGCGGTAGACCGATGCCACCGCGACTGCCTGCTCGCCGTCGTAGAGAGTTAGCACGACGTCATGCCACTTCTCTCCCGCCACGCGGAGCGTGAAGTCCGCAATCACGTAGGCGCTGACGGTCACTTCCCCTGCCTCCTTGGACAGAGTCATCACTGGAGCGGTCACGACTACGTCCGCTGAGTCGTTCAGCTGCTCGATGAAGTTGCCATTTGCATCGGAATAGTCGAGGGTCGCTTCGTTGTGAAGCAACGTCTGATCGGGTGTGCCGACGTTCACTCGCACGAAGACGTCGACCTTTCCACTGTCTCCAGAGGGCACGGTACCGATATACCAGGTCGCGACGTTTCCAACCAAGGAGCTGGCAGGCGGGATAGCCCAGACCAGAGTGACGTCCACTGGTAGTGTATCTACTATCGTTACGTCACTGGCGTCTCCAGTGCCGATGTTCTCATACTCCAGCGTGTAGACGATCGTGTCGCCTGGATCGGCCTCTGAGACATCGGCTGTCTTGGTGAATGTCATGATGGGAGCTGTCACGACCACGTCCGCGTAGTCGCTGAGCTGAGTGTAGTAGTTGCCATTGGCGTCCGCGTAGTCGAGCGTGCCTGTGTTGTGGAGCAGTGTCTCGTCGGCTGTTCCGAC
>JAGLRN010000057.1 GCA_023136265.1 Thermoplasmata archaeon | reverse complement strand
CGAAGGGCGATGAGCAATCGATCCAGGTTGGGGATGGAATGATTCGACATTCCATGGTTGCGATTCCAACGGGGATGGGTCCTCCGTCTTGAGCGGATAGCGCCAAGGGTGTGGCGGAAGTGACGTTCCACCACAATGAGGGGTTCGAGCGATATCTTGGATGTCCGACGACGAAAGACGTTGACGGTGGTGTGTCGTCGACTATGAGGATCTGGACCTCAACGAACTCATCGTTTCCGAGCAGGTCGACGGAATAGTACTCAACCATGTTCACACCCTCCGTGGCGAGCGTGAAAGGCACGGTGTAGTCCTGCCACGGCCCCCAGCTCCCCGCCCAGACTCGATGGCGTGTGGCGTTCAGGCCGACCGGTACTGTTCCTCCGTCTGTCGCCGTGAGCGTGATCGGTGTCGCTGATGTGACCCATGTGTTCGTTGCCGTGTGATTCGGGGCACCTATCGTGAGTTGTGTCGCAGGTGGAGTGTTGTCCACTATGAGTGTCGCGTTGTTCGTCGCCTCAGTGTTGTTCAGGAGGTCGATGGAATAGTACTCCACGTACGCGGTGCCCTCGGTGGCGAGCGAGAAGGGTATCGAATAGTCCCGCCAGCTGTCCCAAGAGCCGCCTTGCCATGTTCTGTATGAGGTCCTTGAGATGCCCACCGGACTCAATCCGCTGTCAATCGCACTGAGAGCGATGGATGTCGAAGAAGAAATCCAAGTGTTTCCTGATGTGTAGTTCGGCACACCGACGCTGAGTTGTGTCAGCGGAGGACTGTTGTCGACGATATAAGTCGCATTCTGGACGGTCTCGTCGTTCCATAGGAGATCCGAAGAGTAGAACTCCAAGTGGCTCAGGCCTTCTGCAGGTCCGATCGTGAAGGGAGCACTGTAGTCAGCCCAAGGAGACCAAGAACCACCATTCCAAGTTCGATATCGTGTGTAGTTGAGACCTACTGGGATGAGGCCGCCATCGGCTGCTAGGACGGAGATAGGCGTAGCCGAGCTGATCCAGGTCTGTCCGGAGGTGTAGTTCGGTTCCCCCAGGACTTCATAGGAAGTTGGGGGTGTGTTGTCAACGACAATGTCGTGCGACTTCGTGGGCTCCACATTCTCCTTCATGCCTGTACTGTTGTAGTAAATGGTGTGAGTCCCCTCCGCGGCGACTGTAAACGGACCTGCCGCCGTATAGTTCACCCACGCCAACGAGTCGATCTGGTAGTAGGTTCCCCTGATACCGCTTCCCCCAGGATCAGATACCGAGAAGGAAACTGGTGTCGTGTTGGTGACAAACGAGGGAAGAACTCCGAACCTTGGAAGACCAAGGACGATTGTTGTCTCAGGCAGTGGAAACGGATACACAACGAAGGTGCCAGTACTGTCATAATAACTCCAGATGCAGTAGTCAAACGAATCGATGACAGCACCCATATAGTAAACGCCCTCGTCCCCAGTCGTGTTTGTCAGCCTCGTAGAGTCAAGCGAAACGGTGCCATTCTGGTCGACAACAGCATAGTAGACCTCTCCGTTTCCGTCTTTGTTCTCTCGCCAGAAAACGTAGCTGTTGTCATTGGCATCCATTGCGAGGTACGCTTGATGGGAGTGAAAAGCATCCAAGGCGGAGAGCGAGATCGGTCCGACCTCGATATTGCCCTGGAGGTCTATTCTCGTGTAGAAGACTTCAAGGATTCCCGCCAACCCGTGAGAATAGGCTATGTTAATCCTGTCCTGGGAGTCCAGCACAGCTTCCATGGCGCTGGCAGTGTTCTCGAACACGGTCGGGATCAGCTTCTTCTCACTCACAAGTACCGTCCCGTCGCTTGCGTACTTCTTGTAGTAAATCTCGATGTCCCAGTTCGAGTAGATGCGGTCGAATATTACATGGACATTGTCGGCCCTATCCACGACAATGTCTTTCTTGGCATAAAACGCCGTGTCCCAGCCCGCGGGTGCGACGTACTGCTGGGTGAAGACTATGCTTCCATCTGAATCAATCTTCGCGTAGAGAACGTCTTTGTCGATAACGCCAAGTGGAGGATTCCACCAGTAGTTCCAGGCAACATAGGCTTGCCCCAGAGAATTGACTGCGATTGCCGAAGAGTAGTCTCTATCGGTGTTGTTACCGGAAAGCTTAATCGGGGGCACAAGGAAATCGCCGTTCGTGTCGATTTTCGCGTACATCACGCTTTGGTCACCGAAATAGTCCGTTGCCCACGTGAAGTGTATGTTGCCCGCGTCATCCCACTCCGCGTCGACCCTCTCATTTGTGCCATTGAGATACAGAGGCTTATCAGGGATCTCCAGCAGGTGAGACGAGTTGTACCGCCGGAAGTACAAGTCACCGCTCACTACATGGAGCCAGTGTAGACTGTCCTGGCTGTCAAGGAGCAATTCTGCACCTTCCCCATTTGGCACGAAAATGTAAGGCTCAGAAGTTACCGTCGCCAATTGGGCGCTCGCATTCCAGGGCAGAATCTGGAACATGGTCAAGAACACAGCGACACAGAGCATCAGGCTGAACCTGCTTCTCTCGAATCGTATCATACGGCTCTACCCTCCTCCCCAACCGCGGGGATTCAACCTAACCCCGAAACTCCTTAAATATCTTCCTCAGGGACCCGCCACAGTCCGCCCAATGAGGGGACGATCCATGATGCTGCGATAATCCGCTGTCGAGGATTTCTCACGGGCCGATATCGTGTCCGATGCTCGTTCATACGAAGCTTCAGCTATCAGCCCCAAAATGATTGACCGGGAGAGAATCCTTGTCTCGGTCGGTGCTGGCTTCATCGGATCTCATCTCGCCAAGAGGCTAACGTCAGAATGAGACGATCTACAGTCCCTAACGAGGCCGGCCAGCGGGAAGTCCTCCATCCCTGAACCACCACTTGGTTGCACGCGACTGTTCGTCGAGCACTGATTTCCTATCCCATATCCAAAACATAGCGATACAAAACTAGCGGGAGGACGGAGCGGCTGGAGAGCCTATTGAGAGCCTGTTAGTTCCCCCGGCCACGGAGAGCCGCTGGTCCCGTGTTCGACATCTGTATTATCACAATATTTATATACCCATAGTCTATTCACTGCTTGTCCGACAGTTTGTCGGACTAATAGAAGGGAAAGATGGGGTGCAGCATCGACAGACAGCGAGCCATATCATTTTCCCCGGTAGGTGATACGCTTGTATCTCAAAGAAATACAGCTGGAGAACTTCAAGTCCTTCAAGCGGATGAGGATTCCATTTCTGAAGGGCTATTCAACGGTGACAGGTCCCAACGGAAGCGGGAAATCGAACATCGCGGACGCGATCCTCTTTGTGCTCGGACCGAGAAGCTCAAGGGTGATCCGAGCGGGAAAGCTGACCGACCTCATCTTCAACGGAGGGAGGTCCAAGCGGCCCGCTAAGTACACGAGGGTGTCCCTGATATTCGACAACAAGGACAGGTTATTCCCCGTCGACGCGGACGAGGTGAAGCTGACGAGATACGTGAACCGCTCACCTTCCGTGGAGGGAGGCTACAACTCCTATTTCTACATCAACGACAGGCGGTCCAAGCTCTCCGAGTTCGATTCCCTCCTCGCACACGCCAGGATAAGCGCGGACGGCTACAACATCGTGCAGCAGGGGGACGTCGCCAACATCGTTCAGATGGGCAACGTGGACAGAAGGAAGGTCTTGGACTCCATGGCTGGCATCTCGAAGTACGACGAGGACATCGAGAAGGCCGACAGGAAGAGAACAAGTGTCGAGGACAACGTGTCGAGAATCGAGATAATACTGGGCGAGATCAAGAAACAGATCCGCCAGCTCGGAAGTGACAGGTCAGGCGCCCTGAAGTACAAGGAGATCAAGGACACGATGGACCTTGCCAACAAGCAGATTGTCTTCAAGAACAAGGAGATGCTCGAGCATCAGGTCATCGGCACGCTGAAGCAGATCGAGAAGTTCGAGTCCGAGAAGGAGAACCTGCTGAGAAGGAAGCAGGAGCTCTCCCAGCTGCTGGAGGAGGCCAAGCGGGAGCTGGAGGACCACGAGAACAAGATGGTCGAGAAGGGCGGGGACGAAGTAAGGAAGCTCAAGCAGAGCATCGACGAACTCAGGATAGAAAGAGCACGAGCCGAGGATGGCGCCGAGAACGCGGAGGAAGCCATCACAAAGACCACGGATGAGATCCGGAACCTCAAGGAAGAGATGAAGAAGGTCGAGGGAGAGCTGGAGAAGCTCTCGGAAGCGCTCCAGAGGACCGGGAGGCGTCTGCGCTCCAAGGAGAAGGAACTGAAGAAGAAGAGCGAGCGGATCGAGGACGTCGAGCAGGCCGTGACGAAGTCCGATGCGAGCGCGCTGAAGCTGCAGAAGAAGATCATTTCGATGAACAAGCAGGTGCAGGACTCGGAGGAAGAGCTCCACAAGGTCAAGCTCCAGGATGACAGGCTGGAAGCGATGACGGAGCGGAAGAACGAGGAGATCGCCCAGCTGGAGGAGTCCAAGAAGACGGCAGATTTCGAGCTAAAGGACTCCACCTGGCAGCTCAAGGAGGTGAACAAGAGCGAGAGGACGAAGACGAAGAACCTCGACAAGCACCACAGCGAGCTGGACAGGCTCAGGAAGGATGAGCGGGAACTCGTCCGGAAGGAGACGGAACTCGAGGACGCTGTCAAGAGGCTCACGAGGGATTACAACCAGCTCAAGGCGGAGGCCCAAGCCGCGGAGGACGTGCAGAAGGGGTACACAAGGGCGGTCAGAGCCGTCTTGGAGACCCGAGACAAGGGGAAGATCAAGGGAATCCACGGCACGATCGCTCATCTCGCGAAGGTCGACCCGAAGTACGAGGTCGCGCTGAACGTCGCGGCGGGAGCGAGAATGCAGGCCATCGTCGTGGAGAATGACTCCGTTGCCGCGAAGGCCATAGAGTTCCTGAGATCCAAGCGGATCGGACGGGCGATCTTCCTGCCATTGAATAAGATGACCACGAGGAGACCGCGCGGCAAGGCCCTCCTGGCCTCGAAGGACTCTCTCGGCTTTGCCATCAACCTCGTTGAATTCGATCAGAAATACGAGGCGGCATTCTCGTATGTGTTCGGGGACACGCTCATTGTGGAGAACCTCGGGTCCGCCAGGGAGTTGATGGGCGGCGTCAGGATCACGACACTGGACGGAGAGCTGATAGAGGCGAGCGGGGCCATGATCGGTGGACAGATCGAGAGGGCCATCATTAAGTTCGGGTCACCGGACAAGGGTGAGATTGACAAGGTGTCAAAGGACCTCCGAAGAGCCACGAAGAGGGCGGACGATACGAGGAAGGAGATCGGAGCGATCAGGGATCAGATCAAAACCGCGGAAGATGGGCTGTGCAACGCAAGAGAAGGGTCAGAGTCGTCCATATTCAAGCTGTCCACGCTGAAGGTCAAGATCAAGGAGTTCAGGAAGAAGTCCAAGTTCCTTTCGGAGAAGATCGAGGAAGCCCTTTCGGACCTGCAGGAGCTGGACACCAGCAGGGCGACGACCGCAAAGGAGATATCCGACCTGGAAAAGGCCATCAAATCCATGAAGGACGAGAGAGAGGGTGTGAAAAGGAGGCTTGAGAAGTCCACGCCAGAGGCCCTTTCCAAGGAGCTGAGGGCCTTCGAGAAGGAGAGGAGCGGTCTTCGAGAGGAGATCAACGCCCTCGAGTCGAAGAGGGAGACCGTCAAGACGCAGATCGGAGTGATCGGCGACAGAAAGAAAGAGATGACGGAAAGGCTCGAGTTCATGGAGACGTTCATCGAGGAGAACTCCCGGAAGTCAAAGCAGATGGAGAAGAAGAAGAGAGAGTCCAAGGAGAAGCTCCTCGCCCTGGAGAAGGTCGAGCAGTCGATGGGAGAGGACCTGAAAGAGATCCGGGACCGCCGGGACGAGGCCTACAGGGAGAAGACGAGGCTCGAGAACGAGATCGACAAGGTCATCCACAAGATGGACACGAAGGAGGACTTCCTTCTCGGGCTTCAGCGCGAGCTGAACATCGGCAAGCAGAACCTCGACGAGGCGGAGAAGGCCCTTGAGGGCTGTGAGATCGAGAGCGCGGACGACCTCCCCCCAGCCAACGAGCTCAAGAGGACGGTCGAGGAGTGCCAGAAGTCGATCGAGACCCTGGGTCCCGTCAACATGAGGGCTCTCGAGGACTACGACAGGCAGAAGGGCAGACACCAAGAGCTGAAGGACGAGTTCTCACAACTCGAGAAGCAGAGGAAGAACCTACTCGATCTGGTCGACGATCTGAACTCCAGGAGGAAGGACGGGCTCATGAAGGTCTTCGCGGCGATTAGCGAGAACTTCCATCGGATACACAAGGAGCTCTCGGGCGGAGGAGAGGCGGAGCTGGTCCTGGAGAACGAGAAGAACCCCTTCGAAGGCGGGCTCCTGATAAAGGCGAGGCCAAGACACAAGAAGCTCCTCAGGCTGGAGGCGCTCTCGGGCGGGGAAAAGAGCCTGGTCTCGATGGCCTTCATATTCGCGCTCCAGCAGTACGATCCGTCCCCATTCTACTTCTTGGACGAGGTCGATCAGAACCTGGATGCGGTCAACGCGGAGAAGATTGCCCAGGCGATCAAGGAGCACTCCGCTGTCGCCCAGTTCATCCAGATATCGCTCAGAAAGGTCACGCTGAAGGAATCGGACCACATCGTGGGGGTCACGATGCAGGACGAGGGAGTCTCCAGCGTGGTGATGGAGGTCGGGATAAGCGAGACCCCGGAGGCCGAGCCGCCCAAGGTGGAGGTGACGCCTTGAGGGAGAGCTACGAGGCCGTTCTCAACCACCTGCTTTTCCACAAGGCGCTGATCTCCGAGCAGGAAAACGGTGAGAGGATAGCCAAGTACTTGCAGATGATCGAAGAGATAAATGAGGGGATGCACATCGCGTGCAGGGACCCCGTGGAAAAGAGCCTCGCGGCGGCTTTCGAACTGGTCATCGAGAGCAAGTTCGATCCGTGGGACATAAACCTGGTCGAGTTCACGAAGATGTACCTGAAGAAGGTCAGGTCGGACGGGGATGTGAATTTCATCGTGGCGGGCCGCTTGATTCTCATGGCGTGGTCCATCCTCAAGCTCCAGAGCGACGAGGTCCTAGAGGACGCTACGCCGCAGCTTCCCGCTGAAGAGTGTTTCTTCTCAGATTGGGACGTCCCGCCAGAGTTCTATCAGGCGCCCGAGGACCTTGACTACACCAACGTGATAATGCACACGGGCACGAACCCGCTCAAGCAGGCGGTCAGAAGACACCCAGAGAGGAAGGTCACTCTGATCGAGCTCGTCGATGCCTTCGACGAGGCGAGAAGGGAGTCCGAGTACAGGGCCAAGATCGAGTCCCTGAGGGTGGCGAACGTGGAGCAAGAAGTGGAGTTCCATTCAAAGGTCCACAAGGAGAACCTGACGGAGGACATGATGTTGACGTGGGCACGAATCCGCCAGTTCAACGGAAAGGCGATCCCGCTTCACAACTTATGGGACAACGACGTTTGGGACCGCGTGACGGTATTCGTGTCAGTGCTCTTCCTCTGCATGATGCAGAAGGTGAAACTCTGGCAGCGGAGAATGCCACACGGTGAGATATTCGTGAAGAGCCTGACCGGAGAGGAAATGTTGACCCGGGAAGATGTGGCACAGACTCTCGAAGTGGAGAAACTGGCGGTGATGAATTGAAGGCGAAAGGCGTCGTTGAGGCGGCCCTCTTCTCCTCATCCTACCCGCTCAGGATAGCCGAGATTTCGGACAGAACTGGCCTAAGCAAGGACGTGGTCAAGAGGTCTCTCGATGACCTGAGAAGGAGATACAACAAAGGCAAGAGCGCCTTGGAGATAAGCAGGATAGGTCAGAGCTACATCATGAAGGTGAAGGAAGAGTACTCGGATGAGGTGCTGGAGTTCTCCGAATCGCAGATCGAGCGCGATGTGCTGAAAACGGCCTCATTGATAGCATATCATCAACCGATCATGCAGAGCGACTTGAAGATCCTCGTGGGAGGCAAGGTCTACAACCACGTGAAGGCTCTCAGGGACCTAGGGCTCATCATCACAAGAAGGAAGGGCCCCACATACGAGCTCGTAACCAGCGGGGCGTTCTCGGAATACTTCGGATTACCATCTAGCAACAGAGAAATCGTGAAGAAGGTGATGGCAGAGAGAATAGGAATACAGTAGGCCAAGTAGAGTGGTCAAATCATGTGGATGGGTGCATGTCGTTGAATTTAAATAGAGGCAGGGTCATAAGTTATGTATAACTACTGGAAGCTTGATGGAGCACATAGTTGTACGCTTTGACTGCGGAGCCTAATCATGAGTTATCTCAAGCACATCCAGCTATCAAAGCAGCTGGAAGAACGAGCCAAAGAGGCGACCAAGTTCCGACAGCTCGCAGAGAAGGAGCTTGAGGAAGCCGAGAAAGGAATCGAAGAGGCCAAGAAGATAGACGCCAACCTCGCCGAGACAGAAGCCGCTTTTTCTGAGGCCAATGACGCCGTTAGGGGCAAGGATTACAAGCTTGCCCTGGAGAAGGCCACCGAATCGAAGCAGAAGGCAACGAAGGCGTATCAGGACCGGGTCAAGACGATTGTGGATTCGAGCCTCGTTCTCCTGAAACTGGCCAAGGACATAGGGGCGGATACATCATCTGCCGACAGCCTCGCGAAGAGCGCTGAAGAGGCCCTTTCGAAGGATGATTTCGAGAAGTCCATCGAGTTCGCCCAGAAGAGCTGGGAGAAATCGGAGAAGATACTCCACGAGCACCTGTCAAGTTCGTTCTCGACCGCTCAGTCGACAATCGTTGCCGCCAAGAAGCAGGAGAAGGACACGTCTGTGGCAGAGGATCTCCTGTCGCGTGCAAGGAGTGCTGTGGAAGACCAGGACTACCAGACCGCCATGGACTACATGAACGAGTGCATGGAATCGGTCAGCTCGGAACTCGAGCAGGACATAAACGGGATGCTTGAGGATGCCCGGGCCATGATAGACGTCTCCAAGGAGATCGGGGAGGACACATCCAAAGTGGATGGCATAGTTGAAAGAGCAAGGGCGGAACTCGAGAGCAAGGATTTCGAGCGGTCCCTGAACTCCTCCAAGCAGGCAAGGGCAGAGGCGGAGAAGCTCCTCCACAGAAGCGTCGAGAACGGAATAGACACGATCGAGAAGGCAATAGCCAAGGCCGAGAGAATCAAGGCGGACACCAGCAAGACGAAGGCGCTCCTGTCCGAGACGAGGGAATCGCTGAAGGGTGGCAACTACAAGGAATCCGTGATACTCATCAAGAAGACCTTGGAAAACGTGGAGAACGCTCAGTTCCAGACCGTTCTCGAGACCATTTCCAAATCCAGATCGAAGTTTGTGACGGCGAGGAACATCGGTGCCGACCTTGGCAAGGCGATGGAATCTCTCAATGTCTCAAGGGAATCGTTGAGGAAGGGCGATTTCGAGAAGGCCCTGGAATACGCTCAGAAAGGCGATGCAGAAGTCGACAGGCTTGTAGAGGAGTTCCGATTGGTTGAGAAGGAGATATCTCAGCTCCAGGCCGATTTCACGGAGGCGGAAGGCCTTGGCGTGGACATATCATCGGCGAAGACCCTTCTAGATAAGGCCGGCCTGGCGCTCAAGACGAGGAGCTTTGGGCGTGTGGCGAAACACATAGAGGAGGGCAAGGACGAGCTTGAGAAAGCGCAGTACGAAAGGACCATGGAGCTGATCGAATCCGCCGAGCTTGGACTCACTCTCGGAGAGCAGATCGGCGCTGACCTCAGCAAAGCGGACATCATGCTCGAAGAGTGCGTCGTCCTGACGAAGTCCAAGGACTACCTCAACGCAATAGGGTTGGCAACCGAGTGCAGGGAGGTCACCGATGGGAAGGTTGATGACCACCTCGTGTCGACCATACAGAGCCTTGGTGGGTCCGTGGACGCGATTGGCAAGGAGGCGGTCTCGGCCAGGAAGCTGCTGGACAAGGCGGAGAGCGCTCTCGCGATAAGGGACTTCCCGAAGGCCATCGAGCTTGTGACCGACGCACGCGATCTCCTCGAAGAGAAGTTCAAGCAGAAGGGGACGGGTCTCCTCCAGAGCCTTGAAGCCGGGATCGAGATTGGAAAGGTGATGGGCGAGAACACTGACGAGCTGGAGACGAGGCTTGAGAGCGTCAGGCAATCGATTCAGGAAGGCAAGTTCGATGAGCTCGTTAGGATCACGGAGGATGTCGCTTCCGAGGTTTCGGGGCTGACGGACTCAGCCTTCTCCTACGTGAAGGAGAAGGTCGTGGAGGCGAGAAAGACAGGCGTTGGCATAGAAGAGATGAGGAGCCTCCTGAAGAAGGCGAAAATAGCCATGGGAACGGAGGACTACTCCGATGCTTTGGGCCTGCTCGTGGAATGCAATCGGACGGTGGGCGTGCTGCTCAAAGACCACAAGGAGACGTACAACGCCATATCCTCCTCGGCCGCCCTCGTCGGTGAGGCCAGAAAGAAGAAGATGGATGTCTCGAAGGCCCTCAGGATCCTCCTCGCGGCGAAGAAGGCGTTTGAGGGTCATGACTACGAAAAGGCCCTCAACCTCGCGACCAGGAGCAAGAAGGAAGCCGAGAAGCTCATGGTCCTGTACTCATCCGCGGAGAAGATCGCTGCCGTCAATGAGAGAATCGAGCTCGCTCAGACGTTGGGAATCGACATCGCCGGGATGAACGGGGTCGTGCAAGAGGCAAAGGATGCGATAAAGGAGAAGAAGTACGAGGCGGCCCTGGAACTGGCGGAGAAGAGCATGTCCGGAGTGGAGGAGCTTCTCAGGGATGGTATTGTCAACACGATCACATCATCACAATCGATCTCGACGGAGTCCCGCGAGGCGGGCATTCTGACGGAAACGGTGGACAACGACCTCACGGAGGCCAGGAAGCTCCTTGACGAGGGCGACTACGAGACGTCCGCCAGACTTGCGGCCCAGGCAAGAGATGCCCTGTCGGAAATGCGCGGTCAGCTCGATGAGGCCACCGGGAAGGTCAAGGAGGCGAGAACCGCCCTCCAGGAGATCCAGAGCATGAACGTCGGGGCCCCGGAATCCGTGAGGCTGCTCGAGAGAGCGGAAAGGGGCCTTGATACAGGGCGGTACGAGGACGCGCTGGAATCCGCCGAGGAGTGCCTCAGGAACATGCAGCTCGAGCGGGACACGTACATCACCGACATGATAAACTCGTTCATCGAGGTCATCAAGAAGTCCAAGCAGGAAGGAGTGAACACGAAATCCGCGGAAGAGCTGATCGCAAGGGCGAAGAACCACTTCAGGAACGGGGACTTCAAAGAGTCCATTGAATTCGCAATGAAGAGTGAGAGCGAGGTTGAGAGAGTCGGCCTCCAGCAGGACATGGCCAGAAAGGCCATCTCGACGGCGAAGAAGAAGATGGACGGTTTCCCCATCCCGATTCGAGAGGCTGAGGATTTCCTGCGCGAAGCTCAGGGGGCGTTCAACAGTGGTGACTATCCCAATGCGCTCGAGCTGAGTCTGAAGAGCGGGGACGTTTTCCATGAGGCCGTCGAGGCATATGAGGACGCGAAGAAGTCTGTCGGACTAGCGGAGAAGATGCACGACACTATCACTTCGATAGGCGCGGACTCCTCCGAAGTTGAGAAGATACTGACCGAGGCCAAGTCCGCGCTCGACTCCGGAAACATGAAAGCGGCAAGGGAAGCCGCCAATCAATGCTATGAATGGGCAACGGGAGTCTGCGAATCCCACCTCCTCCAGATCGCGACCCAGATGTCGCAGAATGTCGACCTTGCCGAAGAGCTAGGCCTGGAAAGCAGTCTGTCCAGACACAAACTGGGAGAGGCCAAGGCTCTGATCAGGAGCAAGGACTTTGAGAACGCCAAGAACCTCATCGAATCCGCCAGACAGGAGATTGAGGGCATCCTCTCCGAGGTCGCGACCCAGGTGATAGGGAATTCCGAGAGCGCGCTGCGCTACGCCAAGAAGATGGGCGCGGATGTTGCTGAGAACGAGGAGATGATCACATCCGCGAAGGGCGCCCTCGAGCAAGGGAGATACCAAGACGCCCTCGACCTGGCTGAGGAATCGGTCAAGAAGGTCGAGTCCAGCAGAAAGCTTGAGAAGGAATTCATCGACCTCACATACAAGGCGGACAGCATAATCGGCTCCGCGAAGAGGTTCGGAATCGACATCAAGGAGGCGGAGAGGCTCCTCCTTCAGGCCTTGGACGCGAAGAATGTGAACGTCGAAGAGGCGATCGAGCACGCACAGAAGTCGCTCGACCTTGCGAACGGGGCAATAGATGGCTTCGCTCCTTCCGTGACCGCTGAGATAGACATCGAGAAGGCGGATCTGGAAGAGTGGATGGATGCAACTCTTACTCTCCGAAACAGCGGAAAGACGCTCGCCAGCAATGTCTCCATCCAGATGCTTGGGGACGCGGAGACCGAGGGGCTTGAGCCCGTCGAGAGCGTCAGGGCGGGTGGTTCGGAAAGTGTCAAGTTCAGGCTCAAGATGACGGCACCAGGGACGGTGCCTCTGGCAATCAAAGTAATCTCCCACAGGGTCTTCGACGATGCGGAGTACGTCGAGGAGAGCATCGCTCAAATCGAAGTCGCTGAGACCCCTGGAAAGAAGAAGAAGGAAGACATAATCAAGATGGTTGCCGAGAAGGATACGAAGTGCGCCATCTGTCGTGGGAAGATAAAGAAAGGATTCCCGATGGTTGTCTGTCCTTGCGGGGAAAAGATGCACGACACGTGCGCGGGAAGAGTCGAGGAATGTCCCAAGTGCGAGGCGAGCCTTACGTAGCCAACTCCCCGGCCTCCTTTTCGACTTCCCTGTTGATTACTCCCTTTTCGATTAGGGCCGCTAGGCGCTCAACATCCGCAGTCAGTGGCCTGTCATCATTCAGTCGACTGACATTTCGCCGGACGACTTTGTACGCTGCGTGCGAACCTACTCCCGGTCTAAGAGGCTTGAGGAATTCGAGGCCCTGAGCAGCGCAGAGGAGCTCAATGGCGACGATATTCCTCGTATTGCCAACCGCCAAGGCCGCCTTTCGAGCAGCCCACAACCCCATGCTCACAAAGTCCTCCTGACCAGCCGAGGTTGGGATTGAGTCGGCGGACGCGGGATGGGCAAGTGTCTTGTTCTCCGATGCCAGCGCGGCCGCGGTGCACTGCACCATCATGAGGCCCGAGTGTGTCCCGCTCTTCTCCGTGAGGAACGGCGGGAGACCGCTCAGATGAGAGTCCACGAGCCTGGCGGTCCTTCGTTCTGAGAAGGACCCGAGGACGCACATGGAGAGCGAGAGATGGTCCATCGCCATTGCGACCGGCTGGCCGTGGAAGTTGCCACAGGAGATGCTCTCACCCGTCTCTGGGAAAATCAGCGGGTTGTCAGTAGCGGAGTTCACCTCCGTCTCTATGGTCCTCCTCGCGGTATCGACTGCATCCATGACGGAGCCTATCACCTGAGGGATGCAACGAATCGTGTAGGCATCCTGGACCTTCGGGCAGTCCTTGTGGGACGGGATGATCTCGCTCCCCTTGAGGAGTCTCAGCATATTCCTCGCGCATCTCACCTGACCCCGGTGAGGGCGGACCCTGCCCAGCCTCATGTCAAAGGGCTGAGGGGAGGATTTGAGGGCCTCGAAACTCATCGAGGCGGCTATCTGCGCGGCTCTCACCAGGTTCAGGGAATCGTGAACGACCAAAGAAGCGATTCCCGTCATCACCGACGTGCCGTTGACCAGCGCGACGCCCTCCTTCTGTTCTAGGCGAAGCGGCTTGATCCCCGCCCTCTTCATCCCCGCGTCTCCTTCCATCACCTTTCCGTCAAAGGAGCACTGACCCTCTCCCATCGCAACCGCCGCTATGTGAGCCAAGGGCGCCAAGTCGCCGCTGGCACCCACGGACCCGATCTCAGGAACGATGGGATGGACCCCCTTGTTCAGCATCTCCAAGAGCGTCTTGACAACGAGAACGCGGACACCAGAGTGTCCCTTTGCGAGGCTGTTGGTGCGAAGAAGGATGCTCGCCCTGACGCGCTCTTCGTCAAGGTTGTCTCCGACTCCCGCGCAATGACTTCTGACGAGATTCCTCTGAAGATCGAGGAGTTCCTTCTCCGGTATGACAACGCTCGCCAGGTCGCCGAAGCCTGTGTTTATGCCGTAGGCTATCCCGTCAGACCTGATAATCTCGAGCACTGTCTTTCTGGACCTCTCCATTCCTTTCGCGGCCTCACGAGACAGCTTGACCTTCTCGCAGTTCCTGGAAACCTGAACGACATCCTCTATCGTGAGGGACTCTCCATCCACTACAATCAAGGAACCACCCTGCATTGAGATACCTTTCCGACTATTTATGTTTCCGCGGGTTCCATCATCAACCTCATCCGGTCTTCGAAACCTTAATGAAGAGCGTGCCTCTTTCGTTCCAGTCGTGCAAATCGTATTCCTGGGAACAGGTGGGAGTTGGCCCTCGCCAAAGAGGAACGTGGCAGCCGTGGCAGTCAAGAGAGGAAGGGAGATCATCCTCTTCGACTGCGGGGAGGGCACACAGAGACAGTTCATGAAATCCAGCCTCTCGTTCATGCAAGTTCAGAAGATATTCATAACCCACTTCCATGGGGATCATTTCCTTGGGCTTCCAGGACTCGTACAGAGCATGACGCTGAACGACAGAGAAGACCCGCTGCGGATATGGGGTCCTAAGGGGATAAGGGACCTAATGGACGTGCTTCTGAGGATCGGCTACTTCAATCCTGGCTTCGACGTCTACGTGGAGGAGATGGGAGACGGATCGAAGGTCGACTTCCCCGAGTACACGGTCACGAGCATCAAGATGAGGCACAATGTCCCATCCATCGGATTCGTACTCCAAGAGAACGACAGACCTGGCAAGTTCAACCGCGAGAGGGCGGTTGAGCTGGGTCTGCCAGAGGGTCCGCTGTTCGGCAGGCTTCAGAGAGGAGAGACCGTTGAGCACGACGGCAGGACCGTAACGCCTGACATGGTCCTTGGGGAACGGCGGGCGGGAAGGAAGGTCGCATACTCTGGGGACACGGTGCCCTCACAGAGCTTCGCGGATGCCGCGAGGGACTCCGACGCTCTCATCCATGATGCCACGACCGATGCCAGCCTCGAGGAGAAGGCAAATGAGTTCGGGCACTCATCCTCCCGCCAGGCCGCCCAAATCGCAAGGGACTGTGGTGCCCAGACGCTGTTCTTGATACACATCAGTCCCAGGTACGAGGACGTGTCCACATTGGAAAAGGACGCAAGAGACATATTCGAGAATGTCCACGTCCCGAACGATTTCGATGAGTACCTTGTGCGGTACAGAGACTAGCCGAACGAAACGTCTATCACGTTCGAAAGACCGAAAGGGATAAATCGAAGGCTGAACTTTAGGCTCACTCCGCGGGGAGGAAACACATGGATCGTAACATCTGGGTTGAGCAGGCCAATCGTTTGCCGATGGAAAAGACGAAGATAGAGATCGTGGAAAGGAAGGGAATCGGACACCCGGATAGCATTGCCGACGGGCTTGCGGAATCGGTGAGCAGGGCGCTGTGCAAGCTGTACATGGAACGGTACGAGAAGATCCTTCATCACAATACCGACGAGACGCAGATCGTGGGCGGTCAATCGGCGCCCAAGTTCGGCGGTGGAACGGTTCTCGAACCCGTCTACATCCTTCTGGTGGGAAGGGCAACGACGCAAGTGGATGGAGAGAGACTCCCGTACAGGTCAAGGGCGATAAGGGCGGCCAGAGACTACCTGGAATCTTTCTGCCCGCATCTCGACGTCGATATGGACGTCATGCTGGACTGCAGGATCGGCCAGGGATCCGTGGACCTCAGAGGCCTCTACGAGACCCAGAGGCTGCTCGCGAATGACACGTCATTCGGGGTGGGCTACGCGCCCTTTAGCGAGACCGAGACAATCACGTACGAAACGGAGCGGCTCATCAACGGTCCGCTGAAGAAGGAGATTCCAGAAGTCGGCGAAGACGTCAAAGTGATGGCAACGAGAGTCGACGATGATATCGACCTGACCGTGGCGGCGGCGATGGTTGACCGCCTCGTCCCGGACAAGTCGCACTACATCAGCGTCGTCGAGGAGCTGAAGGAGAGGCTTCTCGAGGCCGCTCTGAAGCAGACGGAAAGGAACGTGAACGTGGACATAAACACCGGCGACAACTACGATGATGGCATATTCTATCTCACGGTGACGGGACTCTCGTTCGAGAACGGTGACGATGGGTCCGTTGGCAGGGGGAACCGAGCAAACGGGCTGATCACACCTTTCAGACCGATGAGCATGGAGGCGACCGCGGGCAAGAATCCAGTGACCCACGTTGGAAAGCTCTACAACATCCTGACCTTGAAAATCGCCAACGACATCGTCAAGGCCGGGGGCGGTGACATCCTCGAAGCCTATGTGAGAATCGTTTCCCAGATCGGGAAACCGATAGACGACCCCCAGGTGGCGAGCATCCAGCTCGTGATGGCCGATGGCGCTCCGCTGAGCGGTGTCCAGTCGGAGGCGGAAGCGGTTGCGGATGAGTGGCTCGCAAACATCTCCAGAATCACTGAACTCGTTGTGAATGGAGAAGTGTCTGTCTTCTGAGGAACGCCCCGCTTCAGCCATAGATTGCCGGGCACAAAGAAAGGATTATAAGCGGTTCGTTTCATGTTAAGCCACGTTGGCTGTGCAAGTGACCGAGTTAATGAGTGAACTCCTGGAGAAGAGGAACGGGAGGAACATCGAGGCAGAGAGGCACAAGAGAAGGCGCGATGAGCTCAACGATAAGACGAAGCAGTGGGTCGGGAGGAGAGACGAGCTGAATGCTCAGGTCAGAGAGCTCATCGACGAGGCCGCGAAGCACAGAGAGGAAAGGGACAAGCTCAACCTTGATGTCAAGGGGGCGAAGGAGGAGAGGGACAAGCTCAACCGCGCCGTCAATGAGATCATCGACAAGATCAACAGACTGAAGAGGAGGCACACGCCGAGGGGAGAGGTGCCCCTCAGTCGGCTGAAGAAGGATCTGAGGGATCTGGAATTCAAACAGATGACCTCGGTCATGAAAATCGACAAAGAGAGGCAGCTCGTGGAGGCCCTCTCGAATGTCAAAGACCAGATTGACGAAAGGGAGAAGGAACTGGAAAAGGTGGAGGAGATTCAGGAAGCCATAGGGGAACTCGAGAGCTCCAAGTCGGAAGCCGAGGAATGCCATGGGAAGGTCGGCGAGCTAGCAGATGCGGCGCAGGAAGAGCATGACAAGATGATGGCCCTCTACGAGAAGAGCGACGGGGTCAGAAAGCAGGCGGACGGGGCCCAGGAGCAGTTCATCAGAACGAAGATGATGGCTGATGAGGAGCACAAGAACCACATAGCCATGATCAGAGAGGTGCATGACTTCGACAAGATGATCAGCGGGATAAGACGCAAACACAGAAGAGAGAGAGTTTCCAAGGGCGAGACGGTCGCCAAGAAGAAAGCTGATGAGATATATGACCGCTTCAAGAGTGGTGAGAAGCTCAGCACGGAAGACCTGATGACGTTACAGAAGTCTGGCTACCTTTAGAGCCGAGTGCTCGATTTTCAAGAAAGCTTTAAATATAGGTGATAGAATATATCGCATGGGGAGTTTTGGGCTAGTTCGTTAGAGTGCATCCCATCCCTTCTGACAAGGCTGGCCCTCCCTTTTCTATTTTTTACGTCCAGAGAGTGCCGTGTGTTTCTGTCATTGAACAGATTGAAGATCCACGCGCATCTTGTTCCGGAGAATGAGCGGAGTCGAGAACCGAGCTTCTTGGGAATGCGACCAGCCATCCAGAGAATGGGCGGTGGAATCTTAATATAGGCAACGCGATATTTGACAACGATGAGCTTTGAGAAATTCGGCGCCTCGCTCAGGAATGCAATGCAAAAGGTGTTCTCGGCCTCCCATCTGGACAAGGACCTCATAAGGGAAGTTGTCAGGGACATCCAGAGAGCCCTGCTCAGAGCCGACGTCAATGTGCAACTGACCCTCGAACTCTCGAAGACGCTCGAGGAGAGGTCCCTGAAAGAAGCACCGCCTGCAGGAATGAGCGCGAGAGAACACGTTGCCAGAATCATCTATGAGGAGCTCGTCAACATACTGGGAGAGGGGAAGGAGCTCAAGCTTCAGAAGCAGAGACTGCTTCTCGTCGGTCTGTACGGTCAAGGGAAGACGACCACCGCGGGAAAAATGGCGAGGTACTTCCAGAAGAGAGGTCTGAAGGTGGGAATTATTGCGGGGGATGTCCACAGACCGGCTGCGTTCGAACAGCTCTCCCAGATAGCGGAATCCATAAACGTGCCCGTCCACGGGGACCCCAGCGAGAAAAAGGCAGAGAGGATCGTGAAGGAGGGCATGAAGCGCTTCGAAGCCTTCGACGTCGTGATAGTGGACACGAGCGGGAGGCATTCCCTCGAGAAGGACCTGATAAAGGAGATCAAGAGCGTGTCGAAGGTCGCCAATCCCACTGACACCGTCCTCGTGCTGGACGCGACAATGGGGCAGCAGGCGGGGCCTCAGGCGAAGGCGTTTCACGACGCCGTTGGTGTGACTTCCGTTGTGCTGGCTAAGCTCGACGGCTCGGCGAAGGGCGGCGGGGCATTGAGCGCGATCTCGGAGACCGGCGCTTCGATCGTCTTCATAGGAACGGGCGAGAAAATCGACGACCTAGAGAAGTTCGATCCTCAGAGATTCATCTCGCGTCTTCTCGGAATGGGCGACCTCAAGCTCCTGCTCGAGAGAGCCCAGGAGGCCATGGACGAGGAGAAGGCAAAGGAGACCGTCAAGAACATGATGAGCGGGAGATTCACGCTGAAGGACATGTACAGCCAGATGGAGATGCTCAGCGGAATGGGCCCGCTCAGAAAGCTGATGAGCCTGCTGCCGGGTATGCCTGGGAAGCTCAGCGACGAGGACCTGGAGACCGCTCAGGCGAGACTGAGGAAGTTCAGGTTCATCATGGACTCCATGACGGACGATGAGATGACGAACCCGAAAACCGTGAAAGGAAGCAGGATCGCCAGAATCGCAAGGGGCAGCGGGACCTCCCCCAAGGACGTGCGGGAACTGCTAAAGCAGTACAACATGTCCCAGAAGGCGATCAAAGGCCTGGCGGGAAACCGCAAGATGAGAAGACAGCTGATGAAACAGATGCAGGCCGCCGATTTCGATATGGCGTCCTAGCTACTCGCTCTCGATCCTAGGAGCCAGAAGATAGTGCACTTCTCCCTTTTCGTCGGAGATCGTGAACTCCATTTTGACAGGATAGTCGGTCCCCAAGAACATCGTAATCGACCCAGCCGAGGAGGCCGCCTTTACCATATTGGAGAAATAGTCGAGCGGGAACAGCGAGCGGACGGTTTCCTTGCAGTCCAGCGACTCAAGGAGGTCCTTTGGCAGTTTCAGATTGACGGAATCCGTGTCCCCTTCAGAGGTCATCTCGAAGCCGTCGGGTGAGCATATCAACGCGACGTGGTCGGAAACGCTCTCCGATGCCCGGATGCCCTGACGCAGCTCCTCTGCCCTGACTGTCACCTTGACAGGTAGGTTAAGGTTCGGCGCCTTTGGGTCGGACATACCTGCGGTGTCGACCAGCGCCATCCTGCGGGTGATGTTGCCGACGCTCATTATGAGTCGGTTCTTCTCCTCGTCGTAGTCCATGCTTATAATGTCCCCCGCCTTGGCCAGCTTCAGGACCTCCTTGAACTTGTCCATATCCACGCCCATCTCCTGATCGTCAGCACTGTACTCCTCGAAAGCGTCCTTTCCAACGGACAGGTCGAGCATCGCCACGTGAGCCGGATCGACGGCCTTGACGGAAAGCCCGTCCTTGTTAAGATTGAGCTTAGCCTCATCGACGAGGGTCGAAATGACATCCACAACTTCTCTCAGCACCTCTGACTTGGCTTTTGCGCTAAACATATACTCCCCCGAAATCCTATAGTCCATTTCCGTAAGCGATTTGGCGATTATAAAGGTATGCTCGGCACCTTTCTCGGAAGGAGCAATCCGGATGGGAACTACAAATCCTGACGCATCGAAAACTAACGCGTGGCATATGCCAAAGAAGGCGTTAGACTTTCGCCATAACTATATATACGCGAGAATCCAATAAATTCAACAGTAATCTAACGGGGGGTCTTATGAAAAGGCTATTGGCAGCAATGACCATCTCGATTCTCCTGTTCGCAGGTTTCGTGGGCGTTTCCTCGATTCCTTCGGACCTGAGCCCGATGGCCATCGGGGACGACCTAGCCCTCTATCGATATGACGCCAACAGAACGGGAAGAGCCCCCTTTGTGGGAGACATAGACGAGCCACAAGTGAGATGGGTTTTCAACACAAGTGCCAACGTGATATCGGCCCCGCTCGTTGCGGACGTGAACGGGGACGACAGGTACGAGGTGATTGTCGCGGCTGACAACGGCGGGCTGTATGTCATCGACGAGAACGGTGTCTTCCTCTACAGCACGTACTTCGCGCCTGAGTACCCAATGATGCCAGCAGCGGCCGACATCGACGGCGATGGAAAGCTCGAGATCATGGCAGGCCAGGGAAGCCACAGCTTCGGAGGGTCTCTCGAGATACACGCCCTGAACGGCGAGGACCTCTCACCCCTGTGGAGTTACACCTCCACCTCTGGTTCTGAACACGGCTTCTTTGCATCACCCATGTTCCACGACTCCAACGATGATGGAATCCTGGATGTTCTTGTAGGGAGCATGGATGATTACTTCTATGCGTTCAACGGCCCCAACGGAAGCGAAATCTGGAAGAGCCCGAAGGGGCTCCACTACATCCGCACGACATCGCCAATGGATGACATCGACAATGACGGAGACCAAGAGATCGTCGGATTCGACAACGCAGCCCAGATGCGACTGTACGATGCTGACACCGGGACGATCGAGTGGGAGACCAAGCTCGGATACGGAGTCGGCTCCTCGCCCCTAATAGCTGACTTCGATGGTGACGGGTACGGCGAGATCGCCAGCTTCATGGTCGTCACTGGAGGGATCTCTGTCCTGAACCACGACGGTTCGGTCCTATGGAACGACACCTCCAGAAGTGACTTTTACAGCACTCCCACAATCGCGCAGATTGACGGTGATGGCCTTCCTGACCTGATCGGGGGCGACTTCAATAACCACACAATCTTGGCATATCGCGGGGTCGATGGGACTCCTCTCTGGCAGACGGTTCTTCCGAACAATGTGAGAGCGCAGAGCTCACTGGTCACGGCCGACGTGGACGGGGACGGCGAAATCGAGGTTCTGGCTCTGGGCAAGGACGGGGACATCTTCTCCCTCGACGTCAAGACTGGCATCATAGAATGGACATTCAGCGTCGGGAAGCCGTTCGGACAACCCACGGTCTGGGACATCGATCAGGATGGCGTTGCGGAGATAGTGCTGAGCGCGGCAGGCGGACTGGTCTACGTCCTCGAACAGGCTCCTCAACCCGATTTCCTCCCAAGAAGCATGGGATACTGGAAACACCAGTGCAAGGTCACCGAGCCCAAGGAGGAACATCCTGGCATAACAGATGAGTTCGCGCAGGGAATCGCTGACAACTCGCTCGTCTTTGCGGACGTTCAGTCCGTGGACGACGTCTGCGATGTGCTTCGGTCCAATCCAAAGTCGAACATGACGGGGAAAGCGCTGATACAGCTCATGGCACTCTGGCTCAATGTCGTCGCCGGATATGTGGACACTTCGGCGGGAATCGACCTTGGGAATCTGACCTCAGCGAGCACTGTGGGAGATGCGATCGCGGAAATCGAGGACATCATCCTTCACAGCGCCGACAAGGCTGAACTGGAAAGGGCCAAGAGCATCGCAGACGCGCTCAACAACGGCATGGGAGGCTAGAACTCTCTCCACGTGTGACCGCATTTTGTGCATCGGTATATTCTGGTCTCAGGTTCGTCAGCGGCCCGTGTTTGCCTCAACTGCCAGAAGGCCTCGTTGTTCCCGCACTCCTGACACTCGATCCTGGTCTTCGGAAGCGTCTCTATGATCTCGTCAAGAACAAGCGTCTCCATCTTCTCCTTTCTCTTGGTACGTACGACTTGGCGGTCATCTTCCTCTCCGATCTTCCTGGAGTGCTTGCACTGCGGATTGCTGCAGATCAGTTCTCCTTTCTCCGGGTACATCAGTGACTCACACTTGGGGCAAAAGAGGGACATCCCAGCGTCATAGGGAGAGTTCGAATAAAAACCTTTTGTGGCGGGTCAGCGGTAGTTCTTCAAGGCCCTTTCCGCTAGCTTACGACCGATTCTCTCGCGGTCCTCGTCCGCCGTGGCCTTCTGTTTCTTCTGCCCCTTCGCCTTGGTCTTTGCGCGTTTGCTCGGTTTCGATGATGCCTTGGCGGGCCTCGGGGTCTCTTTCTTCTGGCCAGCGGCCTTCCTGCCTGATGCGACGGGGATCTTTTTCATTGACCGGAGGGTCGCCTGTTGCCCATCATGCCATCCCCTCGGGGCCGTTGACTGAGGGGTCGCGAAGTGTGGGTGGTCATGTCTTGCGACTATCATCGTAGGGACGCCCGCTCTGGCATACTCCATCTCACTCCTTCTCTGGGAGGAGACTACCCCACCGATGTACGCGAAAATCACGGTCACGAGATAGCCATTGAGTCCTAGCCCGAGCGTCAAGGCCAGTGATTCCACGAATGTCGTCACATAGATCGTCACGAATTCGATGTAAGGAGCAAGAACCGGAACGTTGGCGTGTAGGGCTGACGCGATGTAGGAGGGGACACCGGCCACAAGGGATATCTCCTCAGCGAGTATGCCTTGGTCCGCCATGGCCAACACTGCAATGAAAATGGCAACGGGGATGAATGCCGCGATGGCGCCCTTCCACGGTCCTCCTGCCCTCCTACCACCGACGTAGCCGGCGATCATCTGTCCGAAGGTCGGCATCCACCACAGGAAGATGGAAAGGACGAATGTGTATCGCACAGCACTCCAGAAGCTGAACGGGGGATGAGACTCGTTTGCCAACTTCCGCGAGTAAGTGTCTTGTAGACCGACACTCATGACCCCTGATTCCATCAGCTTCTTGGTGGTCTTATCTGCAGTCTTCAACTTCTTCTTCCGGCGGGTCATTCCCATCCCTGATAAGGCTGGTCGGACTATTGTCCGACAACATGGTTAATATCGTAGGACATATAAAAGCATTTCGGAATGCCACATCGAGGCCCGCGAGGCGCACTCCGCCTTCGTTCACGTCGGTGTAGCGGACTGAACCACAGGCCCTCAATGAGGCCCATGGGGAGAGGTGGGGGCTTGTGAGCCCCGCAGAAGTCCCGACTCCCGGATTTGAACCGGGGATCTGCTGATATCGGCTGAAACCGGAGAACTCCGGGAACCAACTACAGTCAGCCGCTCTAGCCAGTCTAAGCTAAGTCGGGAATGCCGCAGGCCGGACTTGAACCGGCGACTTCAAGATCTTCAGTCTTGCACTCTCCCAACTGAGTTACTGCGGCAGCGGAGTTTCATATGATTCTGCACATATTAAAGTTAGGGTTTCAACCCTAGATTCGAGGGCTCCCAACTATCATTGCTTGGAATGACCAGTTGCAATTGGTGGCGACACCTATAAATACGTCATGCAACATTAGAACTAAGAGGAATCCGATTCTTCCAGGTGATGTGATGGAGCCCTCGCGCAAAGCTTTTAGGATAAAGAGGAAACTCAGGTGGGACAACAAAGGAGTGGCCTCTACAGTAGGCACGATCATGGCTCTGATGGTCGTCATGACGTTCATGTCCATGATAGTGAACCAGTACGTTCCTGTGTGGATGAAGGACGCCGAATCCGCTCATATGAACGAGGTGTACGGGCAGTTTGGCTCGCTCAAGGGATCAGTTGACCTGCAGGTCCTGTCCTGCGTGATCATGCTGCGTCAAAACGAGCCGTGCATGAAGAGCAGCGTGTTCTCTCCGATTGAAATAGGTATCGACGGGGTCCCCATCTTTTCCGGACCGACCGTCGGGGAACTCACGGCGAGGGAGGACCGCGGGAAGTTCTCCGTCAATTTCAGCTATCAACATGAGGTCAAAGGCACGAACCAGACGTTCTACGTGAAGCAGAACAGTTCAGGGAACATCGTCCTTCATGTCGCGAACAGGTATTTCGTGAGACAGACGCTCACGTACGAGGGCGGCGCCATCATCAGATCTCAAGAGGAAGGTGAGGTCATGAAGGGAGAGCCTTCTTTCATGGTGACCAAGAAGGGTGACTACGTCGAAATCTGGTTGTACCTCATGGACCTTTACGGTGACGGTTCCGTGGGCGGCATCGGAACGCAGGGTGTCCACCATGACCTCAATGGGGCCTCGTATGACGAGTACCACAATGTAAACTCTGACGTGACCATCGTTCACTGGACCCAGAACGGCAAGGCGTGGTATGACTTCTTCAATGAAACGCTGTCAGGTGCCTATAGTGTGACGGAACAGGACTACGAGGACAACTCACCTCCCGAATGGGATTGGTATGATACCGGGGCACAGGAGAAGGTTACCAATCCATATTTCATCATTAAGAGAACGGTCTTTGATGATTACTCGCTTGTTGAGATCACGATAGAATCCGATGACGTGGACATCGGGCGGTTGACATTGGTTTCGTCAAACTTCGACATTATCGTAGGAGAGACCAGTTCTCGAACCTGAGTCCTGCAAGGAGGTATCTGGTATGTTTGGAGCAAAGAAACAGAGAAAAATCCTGGTACCAAGAGGCGCGTCCACGGCAACGAAGTGGGAAGGAGGTAGAGGTTCCCACCTCACGCCCATCGCACCGATTGAGGAGGAGTGGATAGAGGAGCTTGAGATAGTGCCCATAAAGCCTCCCTTCAGCTACTCGAGAATAATCTACGACAACAAGGGGAGCGAGTACGTCTACGAGTCGTGGGAACCTTTCCTCACCGAGAGAGAAGAGAAGATGCTGGCCCTCGTCAAAGACTCGCTCAAACGAACGCTAGAGTACGAGGCCGGCACCCTGGACATAAAAGACAAGGAAGAGTTCCTCAGAGAGAGCATAGACAGCTTCTTCAGGAGCAGGGGGATAAACCTTGACGAGAACTCCCGGAACAAGATCGTCTACTACATCACGAGGGACTACGTGGGTTACGGTCCGATCGATGTTCTGATGGCCGATAAGTCGATTGAGGACGTCTCGTGCGATGGCGTTGGCGTTCCTCTCTTCGTATTCCACAGGAAATACGAGTCCATCAGGACACGGGAGAGATTCGACGATGAGAATGAACTCAACTCGTTCGTCATTGGGCTGGGACAGAGATGCGGGAAGCAGATCTCTGTGGCCAATCCCATCCTGGACGGAACCAGCTATGAAGGCCATCGTGTCCAGGCCACGTACGCAAGGGAGGTGACCACACGAGGTTCATCTTTCACGATTCGAAGGTTCAAGGAGAAACCGTTCACTCCGACTGAGCTCATAACCTACAACACGGCATCGCCGGAGATGGTCGCGTATCTGTGGTTGGCTGTAGAGAGCGGAAGGTCCATGATGGTCTGTGGCGGGACCGCTACGGGCAAGACGGCGACTCTGAATGCGGCGGCATTGTTCATCAGGCCAGGTGCAAAGATCGTGTCCATCGAGGACACGAGAGAGATCAACCTTCCACATGAGAACTGGATTCCAGGGACAACAAGGAGTGGCGTCGGCGAGAGGGGGCCAGATGGAAAGGCCGCCGGCGAGATAGATATGTTCGACCTGGTAAGGGCAGCTCTCAGGCAGAGGCCCAACTACATCATTGTCGGAGAGGTCCGAGGAAGGGAGACATACACGATGTTCCAGGCCATGGCAACGGGCCACCCGACGATGTCCACGATGCACGCAGACTCTGTGAAATCGATGGTCAACAGACTCGAGAACCCGCCCATCAACACTCCGAGAATCTTGCTGACCGCCCTCAACTTCGTGGTCATACAGAATTTCGCGAGAATCGGCGCCGATTCAGAGCAGGTGAGAAGAATCGTTCAGATAGTTGAGCTTGTCGGCTTCGAACCCGAGACGAATGAGCTGATCACGAATACGGTGTACGAGTGGGATACGGCAACCGATTCGTTCATCTACAAGGGTCACAGCTTCCTCTTCGACGAGCTGCAGGAAATGAAGAACATGACCCATGATGAGATGGACCAGGAGTTCCAGAGAAGGGTGGACTTGGTCAACTACATGGTCGAGAAGGAACTCGACGATTACAGGGGCATTTCGAGACTCGTTGTCTCCTACTACCACTACCCTGAAGAGACGATTGAGAAGATTAGAAACGAGATGGGATGGGTTCGAGAGGAGCCCAAACCCGAGGATTTAGTTGAAGGTGATATGTTTGCCGCCAGAGAGGTCTGACACATTCGATAAGTTAGAGGCGAGTAAGGCCTATGTGAAGACGAAGAGGTTCAGACCAGATGACGCAGGGTTCAGAGGGCCTCACCAGATAAGGCTGGCCAAGGGCTCGAAACCGGCAGCATACATCAAGCTGACGCCCTTTCAGGAGACCAGCTGGCGCTTCCTTGGAGGGTTCGTGGAGTCGAAGTTCGAACCGACGCAGGAACTGGAAGACAACCTCGTTCAGGCTCACCTGAAAATCAGACCGGAAGAGTATCTGGCCTATGTTTGGATGAGCACGTTCATCATGGTGATCGTCGGTGTGATCCTCGGAGTAATCCTCGGAGCGCTCATGTTCATACTGGGCGCGGATGCGATGACAAGCATCATCATTGCCATCTTGTTGGCAGTGGTTCCAGCAGTCCTCGCGTACTTCGTATTGATGCACTCCCCTTCATCCACGAAGAAGAAGAGGGGAACCAAGATCGACGCCAAGATTTCCGGAGCGATGAGCTTCATTTCCGCGATGGCGTCGGCCGACGTGCCAGTCGACGTCATTTTCAAGGAGCTCTCGAAGCAAACGGTGTACGGCGAGGTTGCTGAGGAGGCCGAGTGGATAACGAGGGACACGGAGCTTCTGGGAGTCGACATCCTCTCCGCCATCCGTGCTGGTGCCGCAAGATCCCCGTCCATCAAGTTCCAGGACTTCCTCCAGGGCGTCGTCACAACCTCCACGTCCGGAGGACAGCTCAAGCCCTACTTCCTTATGAAGGCGGAACAGTTCGAGAAGGAAGACAAACTGGAAATGAAGAAGAACATGGAGACCCTCGGCATGCTTGCAGAGAGCTTCGTCACGGTAGTCGTCGCTTTCCCTCTCTTCCTCGTCGTCATCATGGCCATAATGGGCCTGATTAGCAAGGGTGGGTCAGGCTTTGTTGTGACCCTGCTGTACGTCGTCGTTGGCCTAATGATACCGATTTCCCAGTTCGGGTTCATCTTCGTCATATGGAACATGGAGCAGGAGGCCAGGGGATGACGAAAGCAGACCTGGAGCAAGCCAAGACAAAGATGTACGAGAAGCTGGACTTCACCAAACCGATACTGCTAGTGAGCGGGGGCATTGCTGGGATCCTCGTCGTCATCGCAATCCTGAACATCATGGATATCTTCAACATGCCACTGCGTGCGGACGAGGCGACCCAGCCCGTCAAGAGGGGGGTGAACTTCATTGTCTTTGCAATGCTCGCTATGCTGGGGCCGTACGGGTTCTATTCGCAGAGGAAACTGAAGCAAATCGAGGCGATCGAGGGAAGGCTTCCGGATTTCCTCAGAGACGTTGCTGAGGCCGGAAGGTTCGGAATGACTCTTGCCGAATCGATTGTCGTGGCCTCGTCCGGAAGGTATGGGAAGCTCACTGCAGAGATCGAGAAGATGGCGGCCCAAATCCAATGGGGAGTTCCCGCGAGCGAAGCACTCAAGCTCTTCAACGAGCGTGTCAAGACGCCCATGGTCAGTCGTGTCGTCAGCATCATCGTCAAGTCGAGCGATGCGGGCGGAGATGTCGCAGACGTTCTGACGATGGTGTCGCATGATGCCAAGGAAACGCAGCTGACAGAATACGAAAGGAGCATTGCGATGTCGACATACATCGCTGTCATCTACATCTCGTTCTTCGTGTTCCTTGTCACAATCGCCATCATCAACGCGACTTTCCTCCCGAAGATGCTTGAGGCAAGCGAGTCGCTCACTGCCACAGGTGGCGACAGTGGCGGTTCGGTGGATAGCCCGCTTGCGTCCGACCTGCCGAATGTCGTGGAAAGCATCAAGCTGGCCTTCTTCCTTGCAGCGATAATACATGCCGTGGGTGATGGGCTGCTCGCAGGGGTTATCGACAACGGAAGGGTAGTCAGCGGATTCAGGCACAGCTTCCTGATGTTGATAATCGGTTTCTCCATTCTGATGTTAATCTAGGTGATGGAATTGAGTGAAGCGATAGGCAAGGATGTCAAAGACGAGCTGGAAGAGCTCAAGAGGAGAGAGGAAGAGACTGCTGCGAAGCTCAGGCGGCTCGAACGGGAGAAGACGGCGACAGAGGAGGAGCTGGAAGTCATAGAAGAGCGCAGGAAGAGAAGCGTCTTCTCCGCCCTCGATGCCGTCAAGAAGGGATACTTCAGCAAGCTTCTGGGCAAGAAGGGAATAAAGGTCCTCGCGCCCTTGGTCGGTGGGGTCGAAGAGAAAACGATGGGAAGGGTAACTACGATCCCCAAGATTTCGAAGAAGGACCTCACTGAAATCGAGATCCTGCCCATGATTGAGGGTTATTCCTACATTCGCATAAACTACGACACGCGCTCGAATGAGTACAGGTACGAGGTCATTGAGCCGAAACTCCTCCCAGAAGAGGTGGACATACTCGAGGTCCTCAAGGAGATCCTGGTCGAATCACTTGAGACAATCGCGGAAGAGGACGAGAGAGTTAGGGAGACCTACCTGAGGAGGCTTGTGGACGGTCTTCTCCGGGAGCTCGGTGTCAACCTTCACCCGATATCCAAGGAGAGGATAATGTACTACGTGCTCAGGGACTTCATCAGGTTCGGAGCCATCGATACCGTGATGATCGACCCGAACGTGGAGGACATCTCGTGTGATGGTGTCCAGATCCCGTTCTACATCTATCACAGGAAGTACGGGTCCATACCCTCCAACCTGAAGTTTGACGACGAGGGGGAGCTCGATTCCTTCGTCGTTTGGCTGGCACAGAGATGCGGCAAGCACATCTCGGTCGCGCAACCGATGCTCGACGCCACAGTGCCGGATGGGTCAAGGCTTCAGGCGACACTCGGCAAGCACGTCACCAAGAGAGGCTCGAGCTTCACGATCAGAAGGTTCAGGGAGAACCCGTTCACACCTCTGGACCTGTTGAGATTCAAGACGATGAATGATGAGATGATGGCCTATCTGTGGCTCGCCATCGAGAACGGTCAGTCCATGCTCATATGCGGTGGAACGGCGAGCGGGAAGACTACCACGCTCAACGCCATACTGCTCTTCATACCGCCTCAGATGAAGATCGTCAGCATCGAGGACACTAGAGAGCTCAACCTGCCGCACGACAACTGGGTTCCCACCGTGACCCGTGCTGGGTTCGGATCCAGGAATCCGGTCACGGGGAAGGCGATGGGAGAGATCGACATGTTCGACCTGCTGACATCCGCCCTGCGACAACGGCCTCAGTACCTGATGGTCGGAGAGGTCAGAGGAACGGAGGCCTACGTCGTCTTCCAGGCGATGGCAACGGGGAAGAGTGCGTACACGACGTTCCACGCTGAGGACGTCCAGGCGATGGTTCACAGGATGGAGAACGACCCGATAAACCTCCCGCGCGCTCTTGTCTCCGCACTGGACATCGTCCTGATGCAGGCCCAGGTGAAGGTTGGGACCGACATGACCAGAAGAGTGAAGTCGCTCACAGAGTTCATCGGGGTGGACCCTGAGTCAGACGAGCTGATAACCAACACCGCCTACTCGTGGAACCCTGCTGACGACACCTTCAACTACAGCGGGCACAGCTACGTCTACGAGAAGATATCCATCACGAGGAACTGGTCACAGAAGAGGATGGAGCAGGAGGTCCGGAGGAGAATCGAGCTCTTCAAGTACATGAACAAGATCGGGCTCGATAAACACACGCAGGTGGCGAAGATCATCTCCTCGTACTACAAGGACCCCGACGCGGTCTACAAGAAAGCGAAAGGGGTTCTGGCGAGAGGCTAGAGCTCTCCTTCCGTCTCCTCTTCGACGACGGGCTTCTTAATCACTTTCTTCTGAACTACGGCCCTGTCCACCGGCTTCTTGACGACCTTCTTCGGAACCGGCCTTTCCAGCTTCTCCAGCTTCTCCTCGGGGACGGCCTTCTCCTCGACAGGGGCCGGGGCTGCGGGTTTCCTGGGCGGCTCCTTTGCAGGCGGGACCTCCGCCTCGACATCCTCGAAGAGGGTACCGCACTTGTGGCACACCTTGGCCGTGACGGAGTTGAGCGTTCCGCAGGACGGGCACGCGCGTGAGCCCATCTTCCTCATCTCCTCTTCTTCCCTCAGCCATTCCTGGAAGGTCACGAACGTTGGTTGTGTCTTCCACCACGACTGGAACTCATCCTCGCTGAGGGTTCTTCCAAGAGCCTTGTCGGCCTCAGCGCGGAACTTCGCAACGACCTCTTCGTACTGCATCTTCATCTTCTCGTGATACTCCTCCATCTCGAGCTCTCCGGTCGCGAACTCCACGCCGCACTCGGGACAGACCTTGACGCCGATGGGTATCCAAGCTCCACAGCTGCTGCACTTCGCCAGGTCCTTCTCGAATTCCACGCCGCACTTCGGACACTTCTCGCTGGACTCCGGGATGAAAGCTCCACAGTTCCCGCATTCGACAAGCTTGCCGAGTCCGACGTACTTGAGATAGACTGTGACGGCAACGATGACGGCAACGATGATTATGATGATGATGAGCCAGAGCCATATCTCAATCCCAAGGAACTTCTCCATATACCAGGGGATTTCCTCCTTGACCGTGATCGTCACATTGGCATCTGTAATGGAGACGATGTCGGTCGAGGCCTGGAGAATGAACGTGCCCTTGACGTCGGGGATCTGGAAGCTCGTGATGAGGAATTGGCCACTAGAGTCAGTCACAGTGTTCACCGAAGCCGGGGTACCGAGAAGGTCAATATGCACTGTTACGCCGGGTATCGGATCGTGTGCGTTTGTCTGGACACGGCCTCTTATGAGTATCGTCGTGCCGGGCTTGTATTCCTGGCCAACTGGCGGTTGGCTTATCGTTATGAAACCCTGAGGCGGAACAACTTGCAGGGAGACCGTGACGTTGTTGTTCGCATCGTCGGCCTCGGGGACTTCGTAGGCTGGATCAACTGCCACAATAAGGTCGTACGTCCCCGTGTCGGGCAGGCCGTCCGCGACGGAGATTTCGAAGTCGCTGTACGTATCGCCTCCAATGGACAGATCACTCAGGCTTGCGATTAGGAGGGCGTTACTGTCAATGTATGCGTCGATGGTGAACGAGGAGACAGAGCTCTGACCGATGTTGTAGACCCTGACGGTGAATGTGAATCCCTTGGCCTGTGTCACGTTCGGCGGTGTTCCAAGACCCGTGACGCTAGTCGAGTCCACCATGAGGTCTGGAACGGAGAGAACGGACTTCGTAATCGACGCTTCGTTGTTATCCCAATTGTAGTCCGTGTTCTCGCTAGTGAGGTTGTCCGTGTAAGCGATTACCGTTATCTCACGAGGTCCTGACTGAGTGGCGGTCCAGTCGACCATGGCAAGGGCCGATCCACTGGAATGGATGACGGGAATCGTGTCGTTGCCGATCGACGTCCCGCTATCAAGGAACTCCACTCTGACATTCGTCGCTTCGGCCGATCCGACGTTGCGGACCTTCGCCTGAAGGGTTACCTGTGAGTTGACTGGGACCTGTGTCGGGATCGAGATGATATCCTCGACCGGAACCTCGAGGTCGGGCCAGCGGAACATGGTGACTACTTCCATACGAATGTTGTTCAGCTCGTTGACCTCGTTGATCTTGTCATACATGTCTATGAAGACGGAGATCTTGTTTCCAGCAGCGATCATTGTCGGTTGGTCCTTCTCCCACGTGACCACTGCGTTTGCCGTACCGTTCGCCGGTACGTCGATGATGGCAACACCGATCAAGTAGGCCGCGAAGGTCGATGGTTCGTTCTGCATTGTGCCATCCTTGTCGGGATCGATGTCGGTGGCGTAGAAGTAGACCTCGACGTTCCTCGTCGTGATCTTACCATCATTGTGAACGGCGGCGGAGACATCCAGAGCCAGGTTGTACGGCTGGTCGGTCGAAATACCGTTGCCGCCGATGAAGCTGATTCCCTCAGGCCATAACTCGGGGGTGAGGGCCGAGAACACGAGTCGGATGACGGTGTTCGACATAACGCTGCCAGCGACGTCCTTGTCGGGATAGTAGTTCCTTCCCTCAACTGGAAGGTACTTCGACCCGTTCGCCATGTATGTCCACGGCTCATAGTGGTCCACCGTGAACCTTATCTGGGAAAGCGCGCGGTACAAGTAGTTGCCCTCCAGGAGGAAGACGTCTTGCACGGGGTTGCCCAGATCGTCGATGGCCACACTCCAGCTGAGCGTGTCCGGGTCGAGATGATAGAGCGTGAGGTTCGAGGTCGGAAGCAATGCCCCCGTACCGTCAACAAGTTCGACCGTGAGCCAGTAGTAGACCGAGACCTTGGCGCTTCCGACGATCATGTTGGTCCACCAGTCCTCGCCCACAGGGATGTGCGTCTCGACATCCGTGAGCCAGACCCACTGGTCCCCGCCAAAGACGAGCTGCCGGTCCAGACCTGGGTCGGCGAAGGACACGTTCCTGATGTCGAAGTCGAGCGTGCCAACATCACCGTCGTCGGTGTTCAATGAAAGCGTTCCAACGGTCCAGAAGACCGTGTCCCATATGTATGAGGTGTTCTGAGTGTAGATGAACACGACATCCCCGGTGAGGTCCACGTCCTTGAGCGAGACATCGAATCCAGTTGCCCTGATGTCCCCGTCGAGCATGGTGTCGCTCAGGTCTATCCTCCCGTTCCCTCGAGTGAATAGAGCTCCCTTTCCATGGATCTCCGAGTCCAGGAGCACCTGGGAGTCCTGCTCGGTTATCAGCTCTCCGTCGCCCAGCACGCAGACGTTCAGAGGCCAGTTGTTAACGAAGTTGGTCTTCAGCTCGCTGTTGATGAGGGTCAGGCTGCCTCCGGTCTGGATCTTGACGTAGTGCCGGCCAATGCCAGGTCCTGACTGAGTCACCGTGAGTTCCGAGTTTATGAGCACGATGTTGGCCGTAATCACGAGGTTGTCAGTCGGTGAGACGGCCACTGAGTCCAGTGTCGTGTCAACAGACCAGACGGTTTCTAATCCCGTGTAGACCATGTACGGGGCAATCACCGTATTGTCGTCGTCATTGCTCTCTGTTATTGCATCGGTCGGGTCGACCATGACCGTGATTTCCCCGAAACCAGGACTCCCTGCTGGTGTTGACAACGGACTTGTAGCAAGGACCGTGGCCCCAGGGGCCAGAGTAGACGGGGAAGTCCATGTTCCCACTGAAACGCCATCTATCCAGAAGGCCACCTCGAAGATGGCGGCGTCGGCCTGACCTGCGTTGGATATCCAAGCGTCAGCCCGGATGTTCTGGCCCTCCGATGGACAGGGATCGTCCGGAGACACGTAGTCCGAGATTATGACAAGATTCGCGACAGGAATGACCTGGATGTCCCAGGTCGCTTCGTTGTTGTCCTCACTGATCTCCTGCACCGTGTCCGTCGGATCGACGACGACGCGAATCGTGTAATCGCCCACAGCAATGGGCGTCCACTCGGTTTCCAGGATGATGGTCGTTTCGTTATCTAGTATGTCTGAGTACGTGATGAGATCGATGCTGTCCGCTCCGATGAAGAACTCCACGAAGAACTTGTTCGTCACATCAGCATTGCCCTGATTCTGAATCGTTGCAGTGATTGTCAATGGGTTGCCAGGATAGCCCTGACCTGGGGCGGCAATGAAGACAACGAGATCGGGATAGAGGGGTTCCACCGTTATGGGCAGGGTCATCATGTTGTTGCCCTCATTCGACTCCTGGATCATCCCGCCGGTGTCGATGGGCGGGTCAACATCAACGACGACGAGATGGGTTCCCACCGTTGCATTGATCCATACAGCCGAGCAGTTGGCTGAATCGCTTATGTTCAGCCATGGGATGAAGCAGGATTGCAGGATGGTCGCCCCCACCGTGAAGTCCACCCAGATGTCGATGGCTGGCCAGTCACCCACGTTCTCGACCGTTGCCCAGATAGTCACATTATCACCAACGTGGATTATCGCGGGATCTGTCCAGACGGTCTTGGGTGTAAGGTCTGGCTCAGGGAGGACGAGCCCAATGAGGTATATGTCCAACACATAAGTATTATCGGACTCGGTCAGCGCTGGGTACGGGTTGAAAGCCATGGTTGCGAAGCCAGTGAACGGTACATAAGTGGCAGTCGCGTTGTAGTTGCCGATGAACTCGGTGTTCGGGAATGTGGGCTGCTGCAGTGTGCTGTTCATCCACTCAGAGAGCAATGGAATCCAAGCCCTTCCGTCCGCCCCGGTTGTCTTGTAGTTCCCCACGGTCTTCCCGAGGTACGTGAGTATGTCTGAGCTCGGATCATTGGCCCAGCCATTCCTCGGGTACTCAGGAAGAAGTAATGGATCAGCGAGGAATGTTATGTCAACATCCGCGTCCTCGACGGGAGCTCCGTTCTCATCCCGTACGGTCGGAACGAGCCAGCGGTGGATGTAGAATGTCGCCTGGGAGTCTATGACGAAGTAATCCACTTCGATCCAGATTCTGTCGAAGTAGACGTTTGCCGCCGGCAAAGCATCGTTGTTAGTGAATGTGATGTCGAGATCACTGAGTTCGTTGAATGTGTCCATTCCAGCGCTGTAGAGGTCAAAGCTTGCAGTGATCTCCAGGCCAGCATTGACCGGAACAATGGTTGTGTCACCCAAATCTGGCCACTGTCCCCACCGGACGGGTCGAGTTCCATCGTACTCTGGATCCGTGAAGTAGGTTACCCAAAGCATAGCACTGGTCATCACATAAGGCATGTTCAAATCGAATCCATCTATGAACATCGTTTCTTGAGGTTTGACAACATACCAGATATTGTCGTCCACCTGCAAGAACGTCTCATCCTGGGGCGTTGTTGTTGTATCCAACGTCTGATGAATCGAGTCTGGCAGAGCAGTCCCACTCCCAAGAATCACATTGCCATATGGTTGAAGGCAGGGAGATCTCAGGTGGGGAGCCGGATCCTGATCTTCGTCAATTGTCATGTTGTATATGTAAACGGTGGATGTGTCATCCGCCAGGATGACGTTGTGTTTATTGGCGTCATTGGAGTAGTCCACTCCGACATAGGAATTCACTATTGTCATCTCAGTATTGCCTTCAAGCGTGATGTTGTACCTGAAGTCCGAACCACCAGAACCTGGATTCTCATAAATCTTCTCGATTCTCGAGTCATACAAATCAACAGTTGAATCCGTGAAGGTCATCACGGGAGCGTCATCAAACTCCTGCGTGGCCCCGCCTACGTACGGTGACAGTTCAGTTGCGGAGAACCCGGTTATCACGGAATCCCGCATCTCGATCGAGGAGCCCGCGTAGGCGTTCAGCGTTCCCGGGAACTTCAGCTGCGAACCCGTGTCCATCTCAAGTGTTCCAGACACGTGCATGTTGAGCTTGGGGTAGCTGTTGATTTGGTCCAGCCAGGTCGATACGGTGCTGTTGACGAGCCATAGTCTCCCCGGACCTTGGATTGTCAGATGGTGAACGTGCGTGATGTCCTGCAGGAACACGATTCCGCCGTTTATCACTTCTAGTGTTCCACCGGCAATCGTGATATTGCCGTCCACGCGATAGATTGCATCCTGCCAGGTCTCTCCTGGTGGGGTAATCAGAACATCTCCGTTGATGTCGATTATGATATCTGCCTCGACCTCACGCTGGTCGAGAATCCCCATCATGCTTCCAAGAATCATGGTCCCTACGATTAGAAAGCTCACGAATCTCATCATGAGCTTCGAGAAGTTCTTTCCCATGCTTATTCCTCCATTAAATATCGATGCTGGACACCTATTAAACAACGCGCAACCAGTATGGTTCTAAACGCTTTTTGACAATAAGGTGCTTGGCATATATATATGTTGTCCACCCAATTTCAGTCCACGTAATCGGTTCTGAAAATCTGGCTATTTCCGTTTCAGGATCTTGCGGACGGGTTTCTTCTTGGAGGACCCTTCCTCGAGCTTGTGACCGCAGGCGTAGCACATCACGGCGTCCGAGCTGATCATGGTCCCGCAGGCGGGGCAGGGGATCTCCTCTTCCTCGCCGGCCTCTTCCTCTGCCGGGGCCTCCTCTTCGGCGGGAGCTTCCTCGGCGCCCTCCTCGAGCTTGTGACCGCAGGCGTAGCACATCACGGCGTCCGAGCTGATCATGGTCCCGCAGGCGGGGCAGGGGATCTCGCCAGCCTCTCCTTCAGCGGGAGCCTCTTCGGCCTCTTCCTCTGCTGGAGCCTCCTCTTCGGGAACCTCCTCTGCGGGAGCCTCTTCGGCCTCTTCAGTGGGAGCTTCCTCTTCGGGAACCTCCTCTGCGGGGGGTTCTTCGGCCTCTTCAGTGGGAGCTTCCTCAGGGGGCATCTCTTCAGCGGGTTCCTCCTCGGCGGGAGCCTCCTCCTCGGCCGTGACCTCGGCCTCGACCATCTCCCTGACCTCCACTTCCTTGCCTAGGATCGCCCTCTCCTTCTCCATCAGCTTCTTTCCGTCCTCGATGAGCTTCTGCTTCAGTTGGCGGACCTCTTCTTCCTCGGAGGCAACCTGTTTCTCCCTCTCGAGGAGGTTGTTCGCCTTCTGGATGTTGGCGTCGAGAACCTCTCTCAGCTCCTTCTCCATCCTCAGGAGGGTCTCTTCCCTTGCGAACACCTCGTTTCTCTTCGAGGAGATCTCGTTCTCCTTTCCAGAGAGGCCTTCCTCCTTGCGAAGGACGTCCTCCTCGCGCGCAACGAGCTGCTCCTGCCTCGAAGAGATCTCGGATTCCCGGCTCGCGAACTCCGCCTCCTTCCCGGAAATCTCCGCGCTGAGTCCCTCAACTCTCTCCTTTTCCGCACTCAGCTCGTTCTTCTCGGCCTCAAAGCTCTCCTTCTCAGAGTCGAGGGCCTGTTTCGCAGATTCTATCTCCTCTTTCTGCGTCTGCACTCGCGTCTCTATCTCACCAAGCTCCGCTTCTTTTTTCCTGATCGTCTCTTCCTTTTCCTTGAGTGCCAGCTCGACCTTCTTTATGGTGTCGAATATGGACTCAGTACCAAGGGCCGAATCGGAAGCGGCTTCTTCCTCTGGAGCCTCATCTTCTGCCAATTATATCGCCTCACACAGATAAATAATCCCGCTCAGATAGAATACATCTCTCGCGGTAATAATCTTTTGTATCTAATCACCCCCGCTATCGAAAATCGGGCCCAGGATGGATATCCCGTCCTCCCCGACCTGGACGGCATGCCTCTCCATGCTGTGCTGCGAGGCCCTCATCTTCTCGACCTGGAGGTAGCGGACGAGCTTTCCCCTCATCCTGTCCAGTCCCAGCATGATGATCCCATCGACAAGGAACCCCTCGTTTCCGAGGAGCTGGGACTCCGCTCCGAGAGACCTCTCCATGATCACGAATGAGATGAGGTCGTTGTCCCTGATCATCTTGAAGAAGTAGAACATCTTCTTCCTCATGTCGCTCACGTCCTCCATGAGCGAATAGAGAGCTCCAAGAGAGTCGAGCGCGAAGACCTTGAACTTCTTCCCGTGGACCTTTTTGAAGTGCGTGATCATCTTCTCTATGAACTGCAGGTAGTCGGTCGCCTCGCTCTCATCGACTACTTGGTCAATCTCGCGCAGGTCCGTGAAGTCCGATATCTGAAGGTTCAGGGATATCTCGATGCCGAGGCTCTCCATGTTCTTCAGGTGGCTCGTGACGCTCTCTTCGAGCGTCGTGTAGAGGCCGAATTCACCCGAGTTCGAGAGGTACTTCGACATCATTGCATAGCAGAAACTGGTCTTCATGGATCCTGGGGGGCCGGTAACGAGTATCACTTTGGGCGACTCGATATCCGTCTTGAAGACTTTGTCCAGCCCTTCTATTGAGTTCTTGAACATTGTCCATCTCCCGGACGGTTATCGCTCAGATATCGTTGTGAGATTTAACTCTATCGTTTCGGTTATCATGTCTTGGCATGGTCTGACCCACATCGATAACTATTTAACCCACGTGTAATATTAGTTGAAACCCGCAGTCTTTATTCGAGGTGAATTTCTTTGGCAGGTGGGGAGAAGAAGACTTGTCCAGTGTGTGATGCAACAATAGACCCCGCCGCCAAGATTTGCCCTTCTTGCCACACCGATTTGACGCTTTTCGACTTCGATTCGGAACCGGGTTTGGACATAGACAAGATCAGGATAAACGACGAGAAATCGATAGATCAGATCCTTGCGAACATCGTGGGAGAGGAGAAGGGCGAAGAGGGCGACATCCTGGAAGACATCAAGAGCCTGGGAAAGAACGATACCGCCGTCGTCGATGAGGCCAGAGGGGATGTCGAGTTCGAATGCCCGGCCTGTGGCGCTTCAGTGGCCTCCGACGCAACCTCCTGCCCTGGATGCGGCGCGGAGTTCGTTGGGGAAGAAGAGGCCGAGTTCGAGTGTCCCGTCTGTAAGGCGATAGTCGCCAGTGACGCCTCGTCCTGTCCGGGTTGCGGGGTTGAGTTCGAAGTCGAGGAGGAGGCCCCCGCCGAGGAGGAAGCTCCAGCGGAGGAAGAGGCCCCGGCTGAGGAGTTCGAAGAAGGAGAGGCGATACTGGTTCCGGAAGAACCCGCCGAGGAAGTGGAAGAAGAGGTGGTGGAGCCGCCGGAAATCGAGTTCCCTGAAGAGCCGGAAATCGAGCCTCCCGTGCCAGGTTTCACGGTCCTGGAAAGGGTGAAGGCGAAGAGAGAGGCCCGTGCAGTGGCGGAGGTCGAGGAGGAGGAAGACATACGAGCCCTCTACAAGAACCTCCCGAAGCTCGTGAACGAGGTCAAGCCGATGCTCATATCCGCCAAGAAGCTCGGCATCGACATAACCGAGAGCAGGAAGCTGATAAGCGAGGCGATCGCCGCCGGAAAAAGGAGAGACATAAGGAAGGCCGTTGGACTCGTGATGCAGAGCAAGGTCGGCCTTGAGGACGCTTTCACGGAGCAGATTGCTGGTAGCATCGAGGCATTCCGCGAGGATGTGACCGCCGCGAGGGGCCTGGGCGCAGATGTCGAGAGGATCGAGGAAACGATAGAGAGCGCGATACTGTCCTTGGAGAACGAGGACTTCGAGGGTTCCATAAAGGACCTACAGTCCGCGAAGAAGGAGTTCGAGACCGTCGGCGGAGGCTTGACCACCGCGAAGGACGCCCTTAAGGAGGCCAAGCAACTGATTGAGGACGCCTCGCAGTTCGGAATCGACGTGTCAGAGGCAGAGCACTTGTACAAGGAGGGTTCGGCGGCCCTTCAGAGAAAGGAGTGGGACGTCGCCTCCCTGTTCGCGAAGCAGAGCAGGGAGAAACTCATCGAGAAACTGCCCGCCCAGCTCGTGGAGGAGGTCAAGAGGGCCCGGGACATACTACTCGAGCTCAAGGTCAGAGGAGGGGACCTGAAGAGACCCATCCAGATACTGAAGAAGGCGAGCAAGACCCTGAAGGAGGAGAAATACGTGGACTCCCTCGGGCTCCTTAAGGTATTCAGAAAAGAGATAAGGAACATGAGAAGGGGCTAGCGGAAGATCCTTACTTCCATCTCCCTCTCGAGTATCTTCAGTTCCTGCTCCCTCAGCGTTTTCGGACTCACGGACAGCAAGAAGAAAGCGCTGCTCTCGGAAACCTCGTCTATGAGCCTTCTCAGGAAGCGCAGCACCGCGTCGAAGTTGTTGTTGCTTATGAGATACTCCAGGCCGTCCAGCACCACGATGCCCTTGTCGGCGTTCTTGACGAAGTTCTCTATCATGTATATTATCCGCTCCAACGTGGGCGGGATGGTTTCCTCGCTGGCGCTGTCCCTATCGGTCAGCCAGACGATTCGGGCGTCGCCCAAGTCGAAGACGTCCCTCATCCTCCTGGGATTCGTTCGCGTGACCAGGAACGCGGTGCTGCCTTCCTCCATCGCTTCGCGGCACAGCCTGAAGACGTTCGCGGGTCTGTCCTCCTCGATGAGATAGCTCCTGCCTGCGACGAGTTCCCTCTCCATCTCCTCCACGATCTCTCCCTCTCTCATCGCCTCTCTCGCAGCGACGTCGGACAGCACATCCTTCGCCATCTCCAGCGTGATCGGGACTTCGGTCAGCGAGGAGTACGCGACGACGCGGTTCAGCAGGCCCTCCAGCTCGCGGATGTTATCGGTCGGAGCGTTCGCCATGAAGTCCAGGACGTCCTCACCGAGGATCACTTCCGCCTCCTCCGCCTTCTTCGCCAGAATCGCGACCCTCGTCTCGACCTCTGGGATCTGGATGTCCGTGACAAGGCCCGATTCGAACCTGGACACTAGGCGGTCCTCGAGCTCCGGTATGTCCTTCGGCGGTCGGTCGCTCGTCAGCGCGATCTCCTTGTTCGCGTTATAGAGGGCGTTGAAAGTGTGAAAGAGCTCCTCCTGCACGTCGTCATTCCCGGACAGGAACTGGGCGTCGTCCAGGAGCATCACATCCAGGTTCCTGTACTTCTTCCTGAAGGCCGAGAGGTCGCCCGTTCTCTTGGCGTCGTTGTGCTCGTTGACAAACGTCTCCAGCGTGACGTAGAGGACCTTCGTCTCCGGCGACCTTTCCATGATGTAGTTCCCCATCGCGTTGAGCAGGTGCGTCTTGCCCAGACCCGGCCCGCTGCAGATGAAAAGGGGATTGTAGGCCTTGTACGGCGTCTTCGCAACGGCGAGACTTGCCGCCTGCGCGAACCTGTTGCTAGGACCGACGACGAACCTGTCGAACGTGAACTGGCCTATCAGGTTGGTCTTCTCGTCCCGCTTGTGCTTGCTCTCGACCTCCTCCTTCGTTAGCGGGGGCACATCTGGCAGTTCGGCCTCGTCATCCGCCTTCTCCACGATCATGTCGGCAACGGCGGTGGCCCTGGATTCAATCTCCTTCTCCCCGATGACCTTCTCCTCGGCGGTCAGCCAGCGCTCCATATCCTCCTTTTCCTCTAGCTTCTCCCTTAGCCTCTCGATGTCTGCCTCTATCGCGAGGTTCATCTCCGGCTTCTTGAACTTCGACTTGATCGCCTGGACCTCGTCCTCGAACCCCTTAGTTTCCATGGAGTCCAGGATCTCCTCCAGTATCTTCAGCTTCTTGACGTCCTCTTCAAAGGTTCGGAAGATGTTCCTGGCCTTTTCCATATCACCCTTGAGAGCCTTCTCCAGCTTGCTCCCATCGTAACCTCTCTTCTCCCACAGCTCGAGCTTCCTGCGAAGGACCTTCTCCCCCTTGTCAACGATCTTGATCTTCTCCGACTTCTTCAGCTTGGCGATACTGGCCTTCGCTCCGTACTGGCGAATGAGCTCGTTTACCCCGACCCTGGCATGCAGCTCAATCTCGCATTTCCCGTCGTAAGAGTCCTCCCAGATCTTCTTGAGGCCCATTCGTCCGTACTCGGAGCCCCCCTCACCGATGTAGACGGAGATGGCGGGGGTGCCCTCTTTGACGACCACGTACCCTATGGAAGGCTCGTTATCCCGAAGGGAGATCGTCTTCACGTACCCGCTGAAGGCATATTTCTTCAGGTCGAGAAGTGTCTTCTTGAGAGCATCCGTCCCGCCTTTGAAGGTCTTGATTACCTTGCCTTCGGGAATCTCATAATCAGGAGTCAAAGACGAGCCTCGGCGCATATATCTACCCGCAGTATAATACTTTTTTTGTCCCCATTCGCCAATCTGGTAAGGAGCCAGAGCATCGAGTCCGTTGCACCGCAACTGTCCAAGTCGAAAGAGATATCTATCCGTAGTCCTCTCAGGCGTGCGTCATGGGAGAGGAGTTCCTCACTCTAGATGACTTCGACCTAAGAGGCGAATCTGTTCTTGTGAGGGTCGACATTAACTCGCCGATAGACCCCTCCAGCGGGAGAATACTGAACGATTCCAGGATAAGGAGCCACGTCGAGACGTTGCAGGACCTTGAGGAGTCGAAGACAGTGATAATGGCGCACCAGAGCCGACCGGGGAAGGCAGATTTCACGACGCTCAAGGCCCATGCGGACAGGCTGTCCTATCTTCTGGGGAGGCGGGTCGGATACGTCGACAGTCTCTTCGGTTCCAAGGCCATCGGGGCGATCGAGGACATGCACGTCGGGGACATGCTGATCCTGGAGAACACACGGATGTTCTCGGAGGAGATAATCCTCCAGAATCGGACCCTTGCGAAGCAGAGTCGATCGCACATAGTGAGGAGTCTCGCGCCGCACATGGACTTCTTCGTCCACGATGCCTTTGCCGCGGCGCACCGGTCCCAGCCTTCGCTCGTTGGGTTCTCCGAGGTCCTGACGACGATCGCGGGAAGGGTTATGGAGAAGGAGCTCGACGCGCTGAATCGCTTCTTGGGAGGCGTTCAGAAACCGAACGCTGCCATTCTGGGCGGCGTCAAGGCCGATGACTCCATTGACATAGCACGGAACCTCCTCGAGAGGGGCGTGGCGGACAAGGTTCTCACGACGGGGATGGTGGGGAATCTCTTCCTCATCGCCAGCGGTGTGGATGTTGGCGAGGCTAACCTGGACCTCGTGAGGAAGGAGCTCGATGACTACGAGAGCGTCCTGGATGAGGCGAGGAGCCTGTTGGAGAAGTTCAAAGGAAGCGTCGAGATTCCAAAGGATGTCGTCGTGAACCGCGGTGGGAAAAGGAAGGGCATGCGCGTGGAGGATCTGCCCTCGGACGAACTGATTTCTGACATTGGCCTTGACACGATCGTCCACTTCGCGGACATCATCGGCGATTCGAAGACCGCCATAATGAACGGACCCGCGGGGATATTCGAAGTACCAGAGTTCTCGATAGGCACGTCCGAACTGCTGAGAGCGATGGCGTACTCTGACGCGTACACGATCATCGGGGGCGGGCACACGGTAGCTGCGGCGGAGTACTTCGACATCGCGGCGAAAATGGACCACGTGAGCACCGGCGGCGGATCGCTGTTGGAGTTCCTGTCGGGCAAGACGCTCCCCGGGATAGAGGTCCTGAAGAAGTGGAAGAAACGCTCCTCGTCGTCCTCGGGGAAGTCCTAAGCCACTGGGGGGCGGGTTTCTTCAGATTGAAAGCCCC